>QNBU01000155.1 GCA_003644215.1 Planctomycetota bacterium | reverse complement strand
TACCGTTCATATCCGCCTTGACAAAAACTACTTCGAACCAAAAACCCTGCTGGCGGTTTTGCGGAAATTGTTGTAACGGTATCCGGCACAGTGCAGCCAAAGCGTCTCGCTTCGGAGTCAAGAATCCACCTTACTGGGGGGTATTTTTTCCGACGGGGACAGGATATTTTTTCTTTCCCGCGACAGTTAGCGGGTGTATAATACCCGGTGTTAATTGCTGGGCTTCAAGACCGTTAGTGTACAGAATGTTCTGGTAACACAAACGCAATTGTATCCGATTCTCGATGAGGTTAGTGATTGGATGGATGAAAAATCAAAAATAACGGAAGCTGATACGGTTAAGGCAACCACTGGTGCTGCGCCGGCGAAATCATTTATGACCGCCGGGCCGACGCTTCACTACAGCCATACGAATGTGCTGTGGCTCTGGTTTCTGGCGGTGCTGGTCTATGTCGCTGCTTGCGGTTTTTGGTATGCCATCGTCGCCGGAGGCCCGGTCTCCATCAGTCTTTCGGAGTTTACCAGAATTCCCCTGTTTGATCTGGGCCACTACACCATCACGCCAATCAGCATTTATGAATATCCCTGGCAGATCGTGGTGCTGGGGACGCTGATGGGAATTCTGGCTGTCATCCCCGTACTGGCCTCGCAATTATTAAGTTTTCGCTACAGTGTCGCTTTGGTGCTGGCGCTGATGTTTATCGCCAAGCTCTATCTGTTCGGCGTCTTTGTTCTGGTAAGCTGTATCGCCGTAGCGTCCCGCCCGCTGCGATTTCGCAGCCGGTTTATTTCATTGGCCTTGTGTATGGCGCCTCAGTTGATTTATTGGGCCATCTGGGGCGGCGACAGGACAGCCGATCCGGTGCGATGGGGCTTTTCGTTTGCGCCGTGGATTTTTGCATGGCTCATTGGTTTGGCGATGGCGGCAGTGGTATTAGGGGTCGGTCATTTCACCCGTTACAAACCCGGCCTAAACTGGCTGGCAGGCCTGGCTTTCTTATCGATGGCGTTTGGCGTTTTTCAGCGGCATATCGGCTTTGCGGAATTGGATTATTATCGATACATCGCGGGCAGCGATCCGGCGGACGCGGTGGAGTTTCAGGATCAATCGATTGCGGATGTACTCGATAAGGTGTTGGCCGATATTTCGTTGCGGAGCCGTTTGGAGGGACAGTTTTTCCAGTTCAACGACCCGGCCGAGTTGCGTCTGAAACTCAAGGGGAATATCCAGGACATGCTGACCTATAACAACCGCTGGCCCGGATGGTTTCAACATGAGATGCCGGATAGATTGAACTATCGAATCAGGCGGGCCGCTTTGAGGGCAGACTACAGAAAGTTTGCGTCGCATTGGGACAGCAATGCCCAGCGGATGCCGACGGTGATATATTTCAGGGCTGTTTTAAGCGAAGTGCAGCCGGATGTGAGTGATATTGTTGACCAGGAAATGCTCCGCTTTTACAGCGATTATCCCTTTGCCGACAACATTCTGAATTGGCGGGACTTATTTGATCGCTTTCCCGACAGCCCGGAATCATTAGAGGCCCGTTGGCGAATCGCTACGGACGAGGCAGGCAAGGGCCATTTTGACATCGCCGATGAATACTGCCAGACGGCGCAGGTGATGATCGATAAGGTTCTTGATGAGCTTTCCGCCTCGGGGCCGGATGAATCAGGTTCTATTTTTGCCGCATTCAAACAACCGTCGCTGACGATTATGACTCCTTTTAAGCTGGGTGATCTTCAGATCCGTTTTCGCAAACTACAATCGCTTATCGGCAAAGAAAACCGAGGCGACAGTAACGCGGCAGAAAAACGATTGGCTGCATTTCTGAGGTTGAACCCTTACGATGAACGCCATTATGCCGTTGGTTTAGACGGCCTGCTTGAAGGGATGTCTCAGACCGACGGCCTGCGGGACAATCTATTGCTGGCTAGGGCGATGCGGGCAGAGGATATACATCGCCGCCTGCAATTGCTGGAGGAACTGACAAAGCAGTATCCGCAGGGCGATGCGGGCATACAGGCACAGTATGAAGTGGGGACGGCCAAGATCAAACTCTGGAAAAATCCGGGCGGTTCTGAAGAAGAAAAAAAGCAATTGCTCATCGACTCGCACACCATCCTTTCGGAGTTTATTGAAAAACACCCGGAGTGTCCATTTTCCAAACAGGCCGCAGCGATGCTGAGAACCCTGCCGCAACCGCAGTAGTCTCTTATAAAATTCAACGATGGCCTCATTTCAGTGCTTCTCTGTAACGGCACGGAAACAGCAAAAAAACTGGAAGCTTTGGGTGTCGATGTTAATAAAATTCAGACATGTGTACCACTGGAGATATAGACATGTCGCACTGTCGTACTAAGGAAAATTTACGATGTCCCAAATGCGGGTCGGACGATCTGGCCGAGATTATTTACGGCCCGGTCGAGATGACCGAATCGCTCCTGCTACAGGTTCAGGCCAAGAAAGTGCTGATCCGTACCGAACCCAAGCCGGAAAACCCGCCGCAGCATTACTGCTACTACTGCGGCTATGAATGGTAAGATCGTTTTGAGTTCGTAGTTCATAGTTTTTAGTTATGGAATCCGCCTGATGGCGGATGTTAAATTATTCCGAAGCGGGGTACATCGCTGAAAATGGATGCGGCGGTCTTTCCGGCGGTGGTCTTCGGAGCCATAGCCGGTATCTGGCTCCTGAAACGCATCCCGCAACGGCTGTTTAACATCATTACCCTGATTCTGGCTGCGGCCGCGGCGATTCGCTTTTATTTTAGTTTCGCAAGGCCTTAATCGGTGCGGGGATTCGCCCCTTTCGCGCGATGAAGTTCGGTGCGGCTTCTCTTGGCACATACATAATCGGCGCCGAACCCAGCAATCCGCCAAAATGTACCATGTCGCCTTCTTTCATGCCCGGCACCGGAATAACCCGCACGCCGGTTGTTTTATTATTGGCCATCCCGATAGCCAGTTCATCGGCAATAATCGCCGAGAGGACATCAGCCGGTGTGTCACCCGGCAGCGCGAACATATCCAACCCGACTGAACAAACGCTTGTCAATGCTTCAAGTTTATCGAGAGATAGCGAGCCATCCTGCACCGCCCGGATCATCCCCAAATCTTCACTGACCGGGATAAAGGTTCCGCTCAAACCGCCCACATTGCCGCTGGCCATCGCGCCGCCTTTTTTTACCGCGTCGATCAGCAGGGCAAGTGCCGCCGTCGAGCCGGGCCGTCCCATTTGGCTCACACCCATCGCCTCAATGATCTCCGCGACCGAATCGCCTACCGCTGTCGTCGAAGCCAGTGAAACATCCACGATACCAAAATCGACACCCATGCGTTCGGCTATCTCGCGACCCACCAACTCGCCGGCGCGGGTAATCTTAAACACCGTCCGTTTAATGACTTCCGAAAGTTCCGTCAGGTCGCAGTCCGGGTTTTTGGCGACCACCGCCCGCACAACGCCCGGCCCGGAGATGCCGACATTCAGCGAAAAGTCCGGCTCACCAACGCCGTGATGAGCACCCGCCATAAAAGGATTGTCCTCCGGCGCATTGGCAAAGACCACCAGTTTGGCACAGCCGATCCCGTTTTCGCTCAGTCCGGCCAACTCTTTGAGTACATGCCCGACCCGTTCAATCGCCGTCATATTCATCCCGGCAAGTGTCGAGCCCAGATTGAAAAAACTGCATACCCGCTGCGTTTGGCTCAATGCTCTCGGAATAGCCCGCAGAAGATTTTCATCCGAAGCCGTCATTCCCTTTTGGATTAGCCCGCCAAAGCCGCCGATAAAGTCAATGCCCGCTTTCTTGGCCGCCGAATCCAGCGTTTTGGCAAACCTTACTACCGTTGGAATTGTCTTGGGCAATGGCTCGAGCAGTATCGATGCCGGCGTGATCGAAATGCGGCGGTTAATAATCGGTACGCCGTATTTGCTTTCAAGCTCATCAGCGTATTTGTTCAGCAGCGTTCCCATCTTCACGATCCGGTCATGAACTCGCTTATTAAACGCCTTGCTGTTACGATCCATACAGTCCTTGAGATT
>QNBU01000154.1 GCA_003644215.1 Planctomycetota bacterium | reverse complement strand
TAACAAATCGCTCAAGCTGCTGGCCAATGTGCTGGCCCGTAACGAGGCCAAAAAGAAAGGGGCCAGTGAGGCGATTCTCGTCGGCGACGATGGGGTGATTACCGAGGGGGCGGCTTCGGCATTCTTTGCGATTGACGGAAAAGAAAAGACACTTCTCACTCGCCCGCTGGGCAAGGAGATACTGCCGTCGATTACCCGTGCGAGGGTGATGCAGATGGCTCGCAATGCGGGTCTTTCGGTGGTCGAAAGAGCTTTGACATCGCAACAGGCCGCCGAGTGCGATGAACTGTTTATCGCGGTAACGACCCAAGACATTGTGCCGGTGGTGCGTTTTGACGCCGCCGCAATCGGCAACGGACAGTGTGGCGAATGGACGAGCCGGTTAATCGCAGAGTTTGCCGCATTTGTCAGAATGAAGTAGGAGTTCACACTTTAGTGTGTTTGCGAATGCTTTGCGAGGTAGTTGAAGGTTTGGTTGCTAACATTATTGGACCCAAAAATCTTCTTTTGAGCTTGGGACCGATAACACACTCTTTTCGTTCTCTATTGTTGTGTATTCAGCGTTTTTTTATTAAGCCAGAGGCGGTTTGGGCCGAACAATAAGGCGAAGCACTGATTATATAACAGGGACTTTGCATGGATAAGGAAAACGACATGGAATCAACATTGAAGGCGCCTGGCAAGGACAAACACCAGATGCAGACAGTACGCACATTTACAGTTAAACCATCGCTGCCGCCCGCTCTTGAGGATTTGCAGTTTATCGCTCATAACCTCTATTGGTCGTGGCATTATGACATTACGGAGATTTTTCGCAGGATTGATTATGACCTCTGGAAACAGTGCGGCCATAATCCGATCAAGATGCTGGGGCTGGTTTCGCAAGCTCGCTTAGAGGATCTGGCAGGCAATGAGGGCTTTGTTTATCAGCTCAAAGAGGCCCGCAAAACACTCGAACAGACACTTCATGCCCCGTCGTGGTTTGATAAAATTTATGCGCGCCAAGAACATGCCCCGGTTATTGCTTATTTCAGCGCCGAGTTTGGTATTCATGAATCCGTGCCCATCTATTCCGGCGGGTTGGGGATGCTGGCCGGTGATCATCTCAAAAGTGCTTCAGACTTGGGGGTTCCTCTGGTCGCTGTGGGACTGATGTATCAAAAGGGCTATTTCCGCCAGTATCTCAACACCGATGGCTGGCAGCAGGAACATTATCTTGAGAACGATTTCCATAATATGCCGCTCGAACTGATGCAGAAAGAAAATGGAGACGCCTTGACGATCAACCTCCAATTTCCGGACCGCACTGTCCAGATGCAGATATGGAAAGCCATGATTGGACGAGTTCCGTTATATCTTCTGGATACAAATCTGTCATGCAATTCTCCCTATGATCGCTCCATCACACAAACGCTTTACGGCGGCGATTCCGAAATGCGAATTTGCCAGGAGATCGTATTGGGTATAGGAGGTCTCAAGGGCTTGTTCGCACTGGGGCTGGAGCCAACGGTTTGTCATATGAACGAGGGCCACGCGGCGTTTATGGCGCTGGAACGAGTGCGAAAACTCAAAAACAAACACAACCTGACATTTAATGAAGCGTTCGAGATGGCTAAGTCCAGCCATGTCTTTACGGTTCATACCCCGGTTGCCGCCGGAAGCGATGAGTTTCCGGTCGAGATGATCGACCGATACTTCGGTCATTATTATGGAACGCTCGGCATTAACCGTGACCAGTTTCTTGCGTTGGGTCGTGTTCATCCGGAGGATGGCCGTGAGAGTTTCAAGATGCCGGTTCTGGCCTTAAAGACAAGTGCTTATCGAAACGGCGTTAGTCAGCTTCACGGCGAGGTATCCCGGAAGATATGGTCCGGTTTGTGGCCGGAATTGCCGGTTAGTGAGGTGCCGATTAACGCGATTACCAACGGCGTTCACGCCAGAACATGGCTCTGCCCGGAACTGAACTCACTCTACGAACGATACCTCGGCGCCCGCTGGGCGGATGAGGCCGTGGATAAATCCATCTGGCACAATCTGGATCAGGTGCCGGATGAGGAGTTGTGGCGGATTCATCAACGCGGAAAAGAGCGGATGGTTGGATTTGCCCGCAAGCGGCTTAAGCAACAGCTCCAACGACGCGGCGCCTTCCATACGGAGTTGAGCTGGGCCGAAGAAGTTCTTGATCCGGAAGCGTTGACCATCGGTTTTGCCCGACGATTTGCGACCTATAAACGCGGCAACCTGCTACTTCAGGATCCGCAGCGGCTGATCAAGTTGCTGACCCGAACGGATATGCCGGTGCAGTTTGTCTTTGCGGGCAAGGCGCATCCGCGCGATACAGCGGGCAAGGAACTGATCCGCCAGATCGTACATTTCGCCTCGGAGCACCCCGAGATTCGTCGCCGCCTGATTTTCCTTGAAAATTACGATATGGATGTTGCCCGTTACTTGGTGCAGGGTGTCGACATCTGGCTCAACAACCCCCGTCGTCCGATGGAGGCCAGCGGAACCAGCGGGATGAAAGCGGCGATCAACGGCGTTTTGAATATGAGTACACTTGACGGTTGGTGGTGTGAGGGCTACATCCCCGACGGCGGCTGGATCATTGGGGCCGGTGAGGAATACGACGATCTGTCCTATCAGGATCAGGTCGAGGGACAGGCCATCTATAACCTGCTTGAGCAGGAAGCGGTGCCGCTGTTCTTCAACCGCGGCAAGGATCGCCTGCCGCGTCGATGGATTCGGCGGATGAAAAATACGATTAAGTGGTGCGCTCCGCGATTCAATACCAGCCGGATGGTGGCTGAATATACACGCAAGTTTTATCATCCCGCCGATAGGCAATGGGAAGAGCTGATCGCTAACGATATGGGACGCGTCAAAGCACTGTCGAGCTGGAAAGCGAAAATCCGCCAGGATTGGTCGGACCTGGAGATTCGAGAGGTTCAGACCCGCACCCTCGACGGTGAGACCTTTACGGAATTTGGCGATCAACAGTCCGAACTGTCGGTCGGTTCAGAAGTTCAGGTCCAAGCGCAAATTCACTTGGGTCGTTTGGAGCCGCAGGATGTGGCGGTTCAGGTCTATTTCGGTCATGTGGATTCTTCCGGCCGGATCAAGGATGGACAGATCGCCGAAATGACATACGAGCAGGACACCCTGGACCCGCAACGGGTAGCGTCGTTTTCTGGGACAATCCCGTGCAGGATTTCCGGACGGCATGGATATGCGCTACGAATTCTGCCACAGCATGAGGATTTGATTGAATCTTATGAACCCGGTTTGATTCTCTGGGAGTCTGGTCGCTAAAAGCGATTACGATTATCAAACTCCAAAGCCGTGTTCAACCCGAACACGGCTTTTTTTAATGGAACGCGGGCTTCCAGCCTGCGCAAGGGGACGGTTGCCAGTGCACGGCGCAGATAGAATGCCTGCGTTCCTTTATGGTGCGGTTTTTCTTATCGCAGCATATCACAAACGATGCGGTTATACATCTGCCGGGCTTGTTCGATTGCGTCAATCTCGATGTATTCGTCGGGCTTATGGCATAGCGAACCATCGCCGGGGCCGAAGATCAGGACCGGGGCGTTCAACTTTTCAAAATACGGCCCGTCTGTCGTGAAACCGATCGCTTGTGTTTCGGCAATTCCCGTTGCCTGGCAAACGGCTTTGACAAATGGTGATTCGGCGGGTGTTTCGAGCGCATCAACGGCTCGGATGATTGAAATCTGCGTCTTGAAATCCGGGTCTGTTTTTCGGAGATCATCGCAGAGGTTTTGTAGGTCATCAATGATAACCGAATGATCCTGCCCCGGCAGGGTGCGGATGTCGATTTCCACCGAGCAGCTATCCGGCACGATATTCGTCGCGCTGCCGCCGGCGATGCGGTTGATGCTCATTGAGCAGCCGCCCAGCAGTGGATGCGGCGTATGCGGAATCTGCCAGTTCTGAAGCTGATTTACAAGGGTGTTCATTTTCAGGATAGCGTTAATACCCGCTTGCGGCGTGGACCCGTGTGCGGTTTTTCCAAAGGTTTCGACTTTGAGCCACAAAATACCCCGATGCGCCCGCAGTATCTT
>QNBU01000153.1 GCA_003644215.1 Planctomycetota bacterium | reverse complement strand
GGTAATATATAAACAGCGGCACAGCGTTTTCAGCAGGGGCAGTCGCAGTTTCATTTGATCCCACCACGCCTTGCCGGCCTCGGTTTTGCTGGTTAAATACCAGAAGCCGCCAATGATTCCGGCGATTGCGGGAAAAACGATAAACCAGTAGTTGCTCATAATGCCGCTGATGAACATAATGGCTTTCGTAGGCCCGGGCAGCAGATGTTCCTTGCCGGCAAATACTTTCAAGAACCGAGGCAGCACAAATGTCATCAGGAAGGTTACACATACGACCGCCATCGTGGCAATAATACCGGGATAGACCATCGCGCTGATGACCTGGCTGCGTGTTTCGGCTTCCTGGTCCAGATAGTCCGTCAACTGTTGGAGCATTGAACTCATGGAACCGGATATTTCCGCCGCCGCGATCATATTGATATACAGATTGTTAAAGACTTCCGGATGCTCGGCCAGCGCCTGCGAAAAACTCTGTCCGGATTCGATGCGGGATTTGAGGTCCAGCACGACGAAGCGGAATTTTTCTTTTTCGATCTGGCTGCCGACCGATTCCAGCGAGTCCTGCAAGCTGATACCAGCGCGGATCATCACGGCCAGTTGGTTGGTGAAATTCAAAATATCTTTGCGGCTGGGACCAAACTCCACCCGAAACCCGCCTTTTGCTGCTGTGCCAGTCGTTGTGGATGAAATGGCCGCCGCCGCATGATGGCTTCGCTGCTCGGTTTTGACGCCGCTGTCCGGTGATTTAAGTTTGTCTAAAAGTGACATTCATTCGCTCCGTTAGTTTAGGCCTGTTCGACCGCCACGCCCTGTGGGGTAGCGGGCAGAAGTTTTTCCATTTTGCCAGGGTTGCTGGACCGCACGATCGCTTCTTCGCGATCCAGAAAACCTTTCATATAATTTTGCTGGATACTGTGATCCATCGTCTGCATCCCCAGCCGTCGAGAAGTCTCGATGATGTTGGGAATTTCAAAAATACGATTTTCGCGGATGCAGTTGCGAACTGCCGAAGTACACAGCAGAATCTCACAACAAGGTACCATACCGGGCTGATCCACACGACGGAACAGCGTTTGAGAAATCACCGCCTGCAATGTGTTGGACAGCATCGCCCGAATCTGATTCTGCTGGCTGGCTGGGTAAATGTCGATAATTCGTTCGACCGTCTGTGAGGCGTTGACCGTGTGCAGGGTCGAGAAGACCAGATGGCCGGTTTCGGCGGCGGTAATCGTCGAGCTGGTGGTTTCCAGATCGCGCATTTCACCGACGAGAATGATGTCAGGATCCTGTCGCAAGGCATGGCGAAGGCCGGAAGCGAACGAGGTGCAATCCGATCCCATTTCACGCTGCTCGATCATACAGGACTTGTTCTCCATCAGATACTCAACAGGATCTTCCAGTGTAATGATGCGTTTGCGACACTTCTGGTTAATCACATCGACCATCGACGCCAGCGAAGTGCTTTTACCCGAACCCGTGTGGCCGGTTACCACAACTAAGCCGCGAGGCAGATCGGTTAGTTCTGTAACCACATCGGGCAGATGCAGTTCTTCAATATCGGGGATATGATTGGAAATCGCACGAAATGAAAGCGCGAACGACTCTTTCTGGAAATGCGCATTGACACGAAATCGGCTTCCGTCGTCGATCATTGTTGAAAAGTCCCAGTCCCGCTTTTCAAGAAACTTTTTGAACTTGTCCTCGCCGATCAACTCAAGGATCATCTTTCCCGCATCGTCGTTTGAGACTTCGGGCAGATCCATCATCAGCAACTCGGTGTTGATACGCATAATGGGGGGCATTTCGATGTTGATATGGACATCCGACGCCCCCGCTTCAATGGCCATAGCCAGCATTTGTTTTATGTCAATCATTCTCAGACTCCCGAATTGGTTCTTTTCCTGTTTAAGTTTCTATTCGCATCCTGGGTTTTGGGTCTCTTGCGGTGTGTCTCCGTCTGCCGCATCGGCCACTTCGGCCACACGCAAAATCTCTTCAATTGTCGTAACACCGTTTTTGACTTTCAGCAATCCATCCTCGAACAGATTGGGCCAGCCGCTCCTGCGAAAGGCGGCGCGCATACTGTTGACCGAGGAGTCAGTGTTGATGATCTGGCGAAACTCTTCATCAATGACCAGCAATTCATGAATGCCACAGCGACCAGCATAGCCGCTGTCGCGACACTGATCACAGCCCGCCCCGTGCATCAGTTCATGTTGTTCGATCTGTGCGGTATCCAGATATTTACGCAGGTTGTCGGGTGCGGTAAACGGTTCCTTGCAGTTCGTACAAATCCGGCGGACCAACCGCTGAGCCAGGATCCCGTTCAGCGACGCGGCGATCAGATAGGGTTCAATGCCGATATTCACCAGTCGAGATACGCTTCCCGGAGCGTCGTTTGTGTGCAGTGTGGATAAAACCAGATGTCCCGTCAGGGCGGCCTGGACGGCGATTCGTGAAGTTTCCTGGTCGCGAATTTCACCGATCATAATAATATCCGGATCCTGCCTGAGCAGCGATCGCAGTGAGCCGGCAAATGTCAGACCGGCTTTTTCGTTGACCTGCACCTGATTACAAAATTCAAGATTGTACTCAACAGGGTCTTCCACGGTGGAAACATTCAGACGGTCGCTATCCATCTGGGCCAGCGCCGAATAGAGCGTGGTGCTTTTACCTGAACCGGTGGGACCGGTTACTAGCAGGATGCCGTTGGGCTGTGCGATCTGTTCCTGAAAGGCGGCCAGGATTCGCGGCTGCATACCCGAATCTTCCAGCCCAATCATAATACTCTTACTGTCCAGCAGACGAATCACGACTTTTTCACCGTGACTGGTGGGCAGGATGGACACGCGCAAATCGATGCCGCGACCGCCCATAATCACGGCGATCTTACCGTCCTGAGGGATGCGCCTTTCGGAAATATCCAGATTCGACATAATTTTAATACGGGAAACGATGGCCGCGTGCATTTTAGAAGGCGCCTGTTTGGTGTCGAATAAGATGCCGTCGATCCGGTAGCGAATCTTGGTAAACTTTTCTTTCGGTTCGATATGAATATCGCTGGCGCCTTCGTGCAGCGCATTACTCAGCAGGAAGTTGACAAATTTGATGACAGGCGACTCGCCGGCACTCTTTTCGAGGTCTTCAATGTCCTCCTCATTGTCCTGCACCAGCTCAATGTCGTCCAGCTCGACCATAATATCGTCAACATTATAGTCGAACTTGCTGTCGTCATGCTCTTCGCAGGCCGCCTCGATATCGTTAGCGACGCAAACCACCACATCGACCGCCATGCCGGTCTGCCGCTTGACATCGTCAATGGCAAAAACATTGGACGGCTGTGTCGTGGCGACCAATAAAACACCGTTCTCGGCGATCTTGATCGGCATCACCTGATGATCGCGGATGGTTTTAATATCCATCAGCGAGAACACTTTACGGTCGATTTGTTCAGGAACGATCGTCCTGAATTCGTAACCGTATAATGTGGCCTTCGCCCGAAGGAGCAGTTCGGTATCAAACCCCTGTTCGGTCAGCAGCGTTTCAAGATCGGCGCCGTTTTCCCGCTGCTGATTGCGAATAGCGTCCAGTTGATCAGCCGAAAGCAGCTCATCCTCCAGGAGAATATCCGCGATGTCGCGAATACGCGCCTGGGTCGTGGCCTGGGGACTGTACAGGTTTTGCAGGCCCGGCGTAAGATCCGTTTGTCCGGCGTCCATCTCCAGTACGGCGGAATAATCCGCCTGCGGCTGGTCTGTCTTTTTTCCGAATAGTCGCTTCATTAGTCTATCTTCAGTTCAATATCAATGCCCTTGTATTCCAGTGTAACGATTTTTTTCGCAATGGATTTTACAGTCATGCTTCTATAGGTGTCGCCTTCGTACAGCACTTTATCATCGATCATGCAGCACATCCCCTTGGGCGTTGCCGTAATGCTCCATAGCTCCATACCCATCTCGACGACCTGTGCTTCCTGTCGGACCTGTTCGTGTTGTTGCGTCCCGGTGCCACTGGAATCAGGCGCATAATCCAGTCCTTTTCTGATAAACGGATTCTTTTTCAGCTCATCGACAGCGACTT
>QNBU01000152.1 GCA_003644215.1 Planctomycetota bacterium | reverse complement strand
GCACGGTACTCATGGGTGTCAAAAGCCGCAAAGGCGGCTACTTCCAGGAGATTTATCGATCCTATCAGGAATACCAGCGCGTTCAGGTGGAGCAGCCGGTTTAGGTCATATTCTGCTTACATTGCTATCAAGCCCGACAGGATACCCCTGTCGGGCTTTTTTTGTGCCATTTCAAAGAGAGCTGATTTTATTTGACTTTTTACCTCCAATTGATTATGCTGTAGCGACAGGAGAAAACGGGTGATGCTTACTAAAAATGTCAATTCAGTCGTTCAGGTGCTGGTTCTTGCTCGACCGGCGGATTCGGTGTGTGCAATTTTGGCCTCTGTGCTGCGCCAGTGGCGATATGCGTTTTCTGTGTATTCCACTGTGTACGAAGTAGTTGATGGGATCAAAGATGCTCCCGCGGGTAAGCCGCTTATTTTAATCGCCCGTCCGGCGATGCTCGGGTCGCAGGCCGCCGTTTTCATCGAGCAAAACTTCCCGAGTCTGCGGATAATTGGATGGCTTGATTCCGGAGAAAAAGTGTCAGATTGTGCCATTACGCAGACGGCGGCCAACGGCATGGTGATGATGAGTTGTCCCCAACAACTTCAGCAGTTTATCCACTCGTTCTGCAAAACCATTCCTCAGAACCCACCGGTGTCAAATGCGGCGAGAGAGGATATTCTTGAAGAATCTGACCGATTGGAGTATGAACTCAGCGATGATGAGGTTACGGCGCTTTTGGGGGTTGAATAAATGACGGCGGCTCAACAAAACAATCATCTGCTGATTGGAACGCCCGCGAAGGTGATTACCGACGGTCCGATTTTGATGCGGCACTGCAAGAGTATTTTTGAGGGTATCACCATTGCCCAGCAGCGACCCCTTGACAGGGTTTTTGTGGTCTATTCGGAAATGCCCGAACCCAAATTTCAGGCACTGAAAGCATTGCACCAGGTCTGTCCACAAGCGAATATTTGTCTTCTGATTCAGATGGTCGAAGAACCCAGCGTCCATGAATGGCTTCGGTCGTGTTCCTGGGCGAATGGGTGTCTGGACTATCTGATTTGTCCGTTGAACGCGGCGGCATTGATTTCTGAAAAAGTGGCTGGTTTTCAGGATGTTTCAGTTATCACAAATGACGAGCAGGACAAGGATCGGCGAATCATAGAACTGGGGGCGTTGGTGATGCAGGATGATCTGACGGATCTAAAAAACCGCCGGTATCTGAAGCAGTTTTTGCCGGCGATCTTGCGAAAAGCAGAATCCGCTCGTTGCCAGGTTACTTTATTGTTGTTTGACATCGACAATTTCAAGCATTACAACGATACCTATGGGCATTCCGTTGGCGATACTGTGCTGCGGCAGGCCGCCAAACTGATGCGGCGATGCTGCCGCGACCAGGATGTGGTAGTCCGGCTGGGCGGCGATGAGTTTGCTGTTGTGTTTTGGGATATTTCAGATGGACAGGGGGGTGGGTCGGACCGCCGTGGGTCCAGCCAGAATCATCCGCGACAATCCGTTTTTATGGCCGAACGCTTTCGCAGTGAGATGTCTCATACACCATTCGACAAACTGGGACCCCAGGGCAAAGGGTCGCTGACGATCAGCGGGGGATTGGCAACCTTTCCGACGGATGCCCAGGATGCTCAGGAACTGTTTGAAAAAGCCGACCAAGCCATGCTCAAAGCCAAACGAAGCGGCAAAAACAGAATCCATCTCGTTGGCCAACCGATTTAAGTGCGGCCTTTTTCTATTTCTTATGCGATGGTGTTCAGGGGGACGATATTCCCTGCCATGCTGGCGGCGGTGTAGGGTGTGTCCAGGTCAAACTGCAGCAGACAGCCAAAACTGTGTTCTGATGCGAGAATGAGCGTGTTGGGTCCGGCCAGCGACCAGCCCATTTCCTGCGGTTGATGGCCGAGAACGAATACATCGACATCAAGCATCTTTGCCAGACGCTTCAGTGCCTCAGGCGAATGACGACGGCCCCATGTCAGCAGATAAACGCCGTTGGGGCGTTCGATGTCGTCGAGGGTATAGGGGCGGTTGAATATGGATAAATCGAAATCATCGATATATTGATCTGCCGGCAGTGAATGCGAAATCCAAATGCGGTTTGCACAGCGGATCGCCAGAGGTTGTGAAAGCATATAATCTGTCATCGCGGCATAGACTTTGTCATAACGATCTTCAAAATGGCGATGCATCGCCGATTGCATCGCCCGATTCATTTCTTTGCCGGCTTTGAGAACCGAGCTGTTGCAGATCGCCGCCGTGTCGTGGTTGCCGAGCAGGATGTGTACCTGGTCTGGAAATTCAATTTTATAGCGGATGGCGTCAAACAAAAGTTGCCATGACAGACACCCACCAAGATCGTCTTCGGGGCCGCCGTGGATGATTTCCTGAAGAACGACATGGGTCCAGGGGTTGTTTTCAAGGTCGGCCAGTTTCCGGATTCGCTCGAAGTTGCGTCGATGACCGTGCAGGTCGCCGGCCACGATCACCTTGCCCATTTCAGGCAGGTTGACGATGTTACCTTTTCGGAATCGACAGGAGCGATTAAGTTCGGCTCCCTCACGACAGAGTTGGATGCTTTGTTGCGTCATTTGAGGCGTTTTTTGAACCAAATAGATCGCGGATCAGTTCGTCCAGCCGACGGGTGATTTCCAACATATTGGCCGGGCGTTTTGCGGGTTTGTCCCTGACGCACTTCATAACCAGATCTGACAGTGGTTCGGGAATCTTTCGATAGAGTTGGTGCGGCGACTTCACCGATGAAAGCTCGTCAACGGTAACACCGAATTTATTTTTTTTTGGAATCAGCGTAGGGACATTTTTTCCGGTCAGCGCCCAGTACATCGTTGCGCCGAGGTTAAAGATATCTGTACGGTGGCTCAGATGTTCACGGCGAACCTGTTCGGGGGCAATATAGTCCGGCGTCCCCTGAATCCGCCTCTTGATTTGGCCCAATTTGCAGCTTTGCCCAAGATCGATAATTTTAATGCCGCCATCGTTGCTAAAAAGGATATTGTTTGGTTTGATATCACAATGTACGAATCCCTTTTCGTGCATGGCATTTAAGGCGATAGCAACCATACGGAATACCAGCAGCACATCGATCATGCTCAGCCGTTTTTGTTCTTCTAAGCTCTGTCCGTCAAAAAACTCCATAATCAGCAACAACTCGTTTGTACGAAAGAGCTTGCGAAACCGAACCAGGTCGTGGCATTTGCGGATATAAGGATGGTCAATTTGGCTTGAAACCTTGTATTCGGTCTCAATTTGCTTAAATATCCGCATGTCCTCCGGGGCTTCGAGTACGGCCCGCTTGAGTGCAACGCGTTTTTTTGTGGCATCCTCTACCGCAAGATAAATAACCGATCTCGCACCGGTACCGATCCGGCGGATAATTGTGTACCCATCTATGTCGATTGTGTTTCTTGCCATGATTCCCTTGTTTTCGTTAACATTGGTCCTTCCCTAACCAGACGCACACGAGGTCTGTTTCGTTTCGACTGAAATTCTCCATAAACGCGAATTATAGATGAATTACCGATATTTGTCCAGAGTCAGCTGTTTTTTTTGAAGTTTTTTATAAATTTCCGAGCCGGCACTTGACAAACCCCGTCATTTTTGCAAAATATGCGTTTTCTGTAAATCACTAAGTTTATGTTTTTGTGATTCCTCGATAGCTCAATTGGTAGAGCGAGCGGCTGTTAACCGCTAGGTTGTAGGTTCGAGTCCTACTCGAGGAGGTTAGATAAAGCGTTGTAACGAAATAAGTTACAGCGCTTTTTTTGTTGAAATAAGACGATTGTTTAATTGATTTCCAGAGGGTGTCTCCTTAGCTCCAGTCAATACCACATGTTGTGACCAGGTGAGTTGGTGTTCCGAATCTGTCAGGAAGCTTGGCATAATACGCGTTTCTGAGCAGAAAATGGTGTTCAGGGATATCAATACTAACTGATAACAATATCCGTGCCTTAACACACTATGGCTTGTACTTACTGGAGTCAAAGGCCCCTCCCCTGATTTTTAAAAAGCTTGACAAAAGTGGCGGTGGTTTTGTATAATACTACTTATGGATACCAG
>QNBU01000151.1 GCA_003644215.1 Planctomycetota bacterium | reverse complement strand
GTCGAATGGTCGCTGCCCTTTTTGCCTGCTGCCTTGATAATTTCATCTGTAATCTCCTGAACCTGCGGCACGGCTTTGGCGTCGGTATGCTTTCGAGGATCTTTGTCGTACAGTGCGTCAATATCAGTCAGCATAATCAGCAAATCTGCGTCGATCTTACTGGCCACCAGTGCGCTGAGCGTATCATTATCGCCAAAAGCAGTCCCGATTTCATCGGTGGAAACACAGTCATTTTCGTTGACGATGGGTACGACGCTTAGGTTAAGCAGCGTTTCGACGGCGTTTCGCAGATTTAAGTAGGTCCTGCGGTTATCCAGCACCTCCGCGGTCAGCAGCACCTGTGAAACGATTAGCCCTGCATCGCTGAATGCCTTGTGATATTCGTGCATGAGCAGGGGTTGTCCCGTGGCGGCGCAGGCCTGCCGCAGTTTCATGTTTGTTACAGGGCCTTGCATAGCCAGTTGTTTGGCCCCCATGCCAATCGCGCCGCTGGAAACGATCACAACTTGCCGACCTGCATGGATCAACCGTGCGACTTGTTTGGCCAGCGTTTGAATGTATTCACTGTTGACACCGTTGGCCGTCGTGAGCGTACTGGTGCCGATTTTTATGACAATGCGTTTAACCTGTTCAAAATTTCGCATATTCAGCCATTCCAGTTCTTTTTCAGTTTCCGATGTGTGAATTTTTTGCCGTCGGGGCCGCCGTAGTCGGCGACGATCTGGCCGTTTCCGATCATTCGCCATTTGTAGATGAGCAGGCCCTCTAAGCCCACAGGGCCGCGGGCGTGGATTTTGTTGGTGCTGATGCCGACTTCGGCGCCGAGGCCGTAGCGGAAGCCATCACTAAATCGTGTGCTGGCATTCCAAAAGACATCGCCGGAATCAACCAAATCCATAAAAGCCGCGGCGGTCTCTTTATTTGCGGTTACGATTGCATCGGTATGCCCGGAACCGTAGGTGTTGATATGGTCAATCGCCGATTCCAGAGAATCCACCACACGAATCGACAGGATGTAGTCTAAGTATTCGGTTTTCCAGTCTTCTTCGGTCGCGGCCTTGACTTCGATTATGCTTTGTGTTTTCTCACAGCCGAGCAGTTCAACGCCTTTGGCTTCCATTGCCTCTTTGAGCTTAGGCAGAATGTCTGCGGCGACTGCCTTGTGGACGAGCAGGGTTTCTTCTGCATTGCAGACCGCGACATACTGGCATTTGGAATCGACGGCGATATTGACTGCCATATCGATATCCGCATCGGCGTCGATATACACATGACAAATCCCATCGGCATGGCCGAGAACGGGGATGTTGCTGTGGGTCATGATATGTTTGACGAATTCATTGCTGCCGCGGGGGATAATCAGGTCGATGTCATCGTCTAAGCTCAGCATTTCGGCCACATCGCCGCGAGTCTCCAGCAGGCCCAGCCAGCCATCGGGCATTCCGGCGGCGATGGCTGCTTTTGAAATCGTCTCGGCCAGAACGCGATTGGTCCCTATCGCCTCGGAGCCGCCTTTGAGCAGGACGGCGTTGCCGCTTTTTAGGCACAGGGTGGAAATCTGCACCAGTGCATCCGGCCGGGACTCGAAAATCACCCCGATCACGCCGATGGGGCAGGTTACTTTGTACAGTTCCAGTCCGGTGTCCAGCTCGGTCGCGGCGAGCGTCTGGCCGACCGGGTCATCGAGGGCGGTCAAACTTTCGATGCCCTCACAGACATCGTTGATCTTAGTGTGGTCGAATTTGAGCCGTTTGAGCAGCGGGGCTTCCAGATTGTCCTTTTGGGCCTGGGCCATATCCTCGGCATTGGCGGCGATGATCGCATCGGCATTGTCCAGCAGGGCGGTGCGAACGGCCCTCAATGCCTGATTCTTCTGCTCGGTTGTCGCCGCCGCCATCCGGATCGCGGCCTGTCGTGCTTTTGCGGCGGTTTCGTTAATAGACATAGATTTCAACTCCCATAATCACAAAAAGGCGGTTAAGGATACTCTTTATGAAAAAAGAAACTATAGCCGAAAATCACTGAAAAAGCAAACAAAAGCGGCGATCCGTCAGACTTTGATGATGGATTTTGTAGGATTTGTGCTTTCTAACGAGAAAAAACGAAGAGAAACTTATGGTTACTATTGAGAGTGGCATATTGTTTCTGCTGTTATGTCATATAGGGCGAGCAGGTTTTTGGTCGGCAGAACAGGATCAGTGTTTCAACCATCATCCAAACCGCCAGAAGAAAGACCACCCCGCCGATGACGATCAGCAGAATATTTTTGTCAGCCCAGAACTTTTGTTCATTCAGAATCATCGCCCAGCCGGTAACAATCAGCATAAGAACACATGGAATCCCTGAAATCAGATAGTTCAGTCCGCCGGCCCTCTTGAGGTACATTGTTACCACCAGCAACGCCAGCGCCGCCAGAAGCTGATTGACCGTACCGAACAGGGGCCACAGCCGCATCGCTCCCAGCGCATTGGCTCCGAAGGTGATCTTGCCGTCCTGCGTATTGATAAATGCCAGTGCGGCGGCGGTTATCACCGCGATAGTCGTCGCCGCCCATCGGTTGGATAGTTGGGGGAGTTTCATATCTTCAGCCAACTCACCCACAATATATCGCTGAATGCGCACGGCGGTATCCAGTGTGGTTCCGGCAAACGAGGCAATAAACACACCCATAATCGCAAGGCCCAGTGTTTTCGGGATACCCAGCGACCCCATCATATTCGACGCCCCCACTACGACCGGCTGAAGTTTGTCGCCCAGTCCTTTGGCCCCCATCCATGAACCGTAAAAGCCCTGCCAGACTGCCGAGCCGGTTTGGCCGTCATGGCCCATGCCCAACCCGGCACAGATGCACAGGATCACCAGCACCGCCAGCGCCCCCTCGGTCAGCATCGAGCCGTAACCGACGAACTGCGCGTCCGGTTCGGCGATAATCTGTTTGGAACTGGTACCCCCGGCAACGAGTGAATGGAAACCGCTGATTGCTCCGCAGGCAATCGTTACAAACATCATCGGCATCAGCGGCGGGATATCCGCCCCCACAGAGTTGATCGCCGGGGCAACAATCCTAAAATCACCGCCGCCCAATAAGGCCGAGGCGACCACGCCGGCAGCCAACAAAGCCATCATAATCGCTAATTGCCAGGCGTTGATATAATCCCTCGGCTGCAAGAGTGTGGTTACCGGCAGCGTTGAAGCAATCCATGCATAACCCAGCAGGATGATCGTCCACAGCCCTGTCGGTCCGATGGCAAAATCTGCCGGAAAACTCATCAGCCCGGGCCGGATATGTTCTAAGCTTGCACCCAGAAACACGCCGATATACATCATCGCCACGGCCGCCGTCGTAGCCAGCTTGATATTGACTCGTTTTTTGTAAATAGCCCAGCCCAGGATAAGGGCGATGGGAATTTCCAGCCAGACGGCAAGGACCGATTCGGGATACAGCTTAAAGACCGTTGCGATGACGATGCCGAAAATGGCGATGACAATCAGCAGTGCCAAAAAAACGATGATGAAGAAGATCAGCCGGACCCGCTTATTGATATAGCGGGCGGCGATTTCTGAAATGCTCTTGCCGTCATTTCGCAGCGAAACGACCAGTGAGCCAAAGTCGTGGACAGCCCCCATAAAGATGCTGCCGAGCGTAACCCACAGAATCGCCGGCAGCCAGCCCCAGATAATCCCGATGGCCGGCCCGACGATAGGGCCTGTCCCGGCGATAGAGGTGAAATGATGGCCGAAGATAATCCCCTTGCCAGTGGGGACAAAATCGATGCCGTCGTTGCGCTCGCGACTTGGGACTGGAGCATCGGGGCGAAGATTGAAAATCTTTTTCGCCAGAAACTTACCGTAACTGTGGTAGGCCAAAACATATCCACCGAAACAAACGATCATTAAAAATAATGCATCCATCATTGATCCTATTGTTAAAAGTTTTTGGTTCTCATCCAATAAAGTTGGTGGATGGAACCATTGTTGCAATTTAAATCTTTTGGATTTAACGCTTTAAGGCGCCAGCATGTATATGTATAATATCACTGCTATCGGGGAGGATAGGGCAACGCTGGGAAGCGACCCGAGCGCCTCGATAGTGGCATACAGCATAGGGCG
>QNBU01000150.1 GCA_003644215.1 Planctomycetota bacterium | reverse complement strand
TCAAAATGACAACAACAAATGGCATCGCATCAATCAGGTTCTTTATGTACGGCGTGGATTCAACCAATGTGTTTAAGCTTCGAATATGGGAAATATCTGAACGGTCTGCCGACGCAAAATAGGTGTCTGTCGATTCCAGAGTGATTGAGTTTGTTTCATATTTCATGCTTTTTTCCTGAAATAATTGGCCAATTAAAACGCTTCGATATTCTTCGTGCTGTTCCGTTATCAGGACATCGACATAAAGAGAAAGCGACTTGCCCTGTTTTTTGTGGAATTAACACTGAAACTGAAAAATTGAAAACTCTTTCAGGTCCGAAAAAATCTATGAATTCGGCGAGTTAGCAGGGATGCGGACTGTAAAAACCGTTTCTTTGTTCGGCACCGACTGTGCATCAATTGTTCCGGCGTGGTTTTGTATGATTTGGCGGGTGATGGTCAGGCCCAGCCCGGCGCCAACATTGGGCCTGGTGGAATAGAACGGCTCAAAAATCTGGTTGATATTTTCAATGCCGCCGCCATTGTCGCTGACACGCAGGACAACCTGCTGCGATTTGGCGTCCAGTTCGGTGCGGACAATAACCTGTCCGGTTTTGGATTCGACGGTCTCAATCGCATTGATCAGCAGGTTCATCACGACATCGGCCATCTGTTCGGGATCCATCGATACCTGCTTGATATTCTCATCGACCTGCACGAGGATGCTGACCTTCCGTTGGTCCGCCTGCGGCCGCAGCATTTCTACGACAGATTCTACGAGGCGATTGAAATCGCACGGCTTGAGATTCGGCGTTTCATCCCGGCTGAACTTGAGCATGTCCAGGACGAGTTTTTCGATGCGGCCGAGGTTTTGCCGCAAGATACTCCATGTGCGTTTGGCGGCCTCGAGATCACCACTTTCAAGGGCTTTGTCCATCACCTCCCGTCCGGAGCGCATGGACTGGGCGATGTTTTTAATGCCATGAGACATATTCAGTACCACCTGTCCGGCTTCAGCCATATGTTTTTTCTGTTGCTCAGTCAGTTTGTCCATCATGTCTATTTTCCGATGCAAAATCGCGAAAAAATATCGTCCAGAATCGTTTCGCTGATGTCTTCGGTTTCCAGCCCGCCCAGCCGTTCATACCCCTGCCGCAACAGCATCGCCGCAATCTCTGTCGATTCCGCTTTGACTTCATGGCTTGCCTCACCCAGCAGCTTGATTGTTTCGGCGAGCTTTTGCTCGTGCCGCTGGTTAATCATATGGCGGCTCTCATATTCAGCATCCGACGAGCGGCGGCGAAGCAGCTCTGTCTGTATCCGTTTTTTCAACGGCTCCAGACCCTCTCCTGTCGCGGCACTGGTTACAAGAAACTCTGCACCAAACGCCGATTGCAATTTGGCCTGTTGCCGAGCTGCTTGTTCGGGTGTAACGGTGTCGGATTTAGTCATCATATAGAGAACGGTTTCGGCGGTGATTTGTTGGCGCATTTGTCTTTCCGCCTCAAAATCCTGCTTTCCCGCATCGATGCAGAACAGCACCACCGCCGCGGTGTTCAGTGCCGCCAGCGATGCTTCGTGTGATAGCTGGTTGATCGTTGTATCCCGCTGGCTTTTGTTCAGCAGCCCGGCACAGTCGAAAAGCACGCAGTCGATCTGCTCCAGATGCAGCAGACCCGTCAGGACATCGCGAGTGGTGGCCTCGATACCCGAAACGATGCTTCGTGAATGGCCGAGCATCGCATTGAGCAGGCGGCTCTTGCCCGCGTTTGGCACCCCGGCCAGGCCGACAGAATCCATATCGATGATGCGTTCGCAGCGAATGCTGCCATCAAGCAGATCGGCAAGCTGCTGCCGGATCGAATCGACCTCTGTGAGAGCATCGGCGGTTGAGATGAACACAATGTCTTCTTCGGAAAAGTCCAGTCCGGCTTCGAGGCGGCCCAGCAGTTCGATGATGCGGCTTCGCAATGTTGCAATCGTATCTGAAAACCGGCCATGCAGCAGTCGCTCGGCGGCGGCAAGCTGCGTGGTGTTAGCCGCCGATACAATCTCGGCAACGGCCTCGGCCTGTGTCAGGTCCATCCTGCCGTTTAAGAAGGCCCGCTGGGTGAACTCACCCGGCGCTGCGGGACGAACAAACTGATACAGTTTTTCAAGAATTGTCTCGATGACCGCACCGCAGACATCCAGATGCAGTTCCGCCAAATCCTGTCCGGTATAAGAGTGCGGCTGCAAAAAGGCATAGAGCCAACCGGCCACATCAAGGTCAGTATCAACATGAACCACGCAGGAGGTAATATGATTCCTTTGAATTGATTCGGAAGTTGTAACAGTTTTTTTCAGCACATCAAACACATCCGGGCCGCAAATACGAATAATGCTCCGCCCTGCTGTCCCAACAGGAACGGTCGCTGTACTCACCGCTGCGATTGTGTCATCGATATCCAGCATATTTGTCCGTTGAATAAAAACAAGCCACAGAGATCACAGAGGACTCAGAGATATAATCTCCGTGAGCTCTGTGTCCTCTGTGGCAAAAATTTATGCCCTGAAATTACTGATTAACCCTTGTACATGGGTTTAGGTTTTTTCTTTTTTAGTTTGCCGCCGGTTTTGGATGTTACGGGGACTTTGCCGATTGAGCCCTGCTCTTCTTTTTCTTTAAGGTGCTTGCGGATGATCTTTTGTTCAATCACGCCAGCAGAGATACTGGACATAATATAGAGGTTCACGCCGGACGGGCCGCTGTAGAGCATAATCGGGAACAACAGCGGCATCATAATCATCATCATTTTTTGCTGCTGGGCCATCTGCGGATTAGTCGCCGCCGAGGCCTGCGCCGAGGGCATCATTTTTTGCTGGAGATACATCACCACGCCCATCAGAATCGGCAATAGGTTAAAGTAGTCCGGGAAGAAAGAGCCAATATACGGAAGCGTTTGCACTTTGGCGGCGAACGGAATCGCGAACAACTGATCCGGCATGGACAGGTCCGTGATCCAGATCGGCAAAAAGCCCGCGCCGCGAAGATCGATACTCGTATAGACCGCCGTCCACAAGGCGATCCAAATCGGCATTTGCAGCATCATCGGCAGCATCCCCGAAATCGGCGAGGCGCCGTGGTCTCGATACATCGCCATCACCTGCTTGTTCATTTCCTGCTTGTTGTTGGCGTACTTGGCCTGAATCTCTTTCATCTTCGGGGCCAGCTTCTGCATCTTCATCATCGAGACCTGGCTCTTTTTGGTAATGGGGTGCATCGCAAATCGCACCAGGCATACAAGAAACATAATAACCACGCCATAGTTGCCCAGCGGCCCCATCAGTGTGTACATCGTATTCATCATCCACATAATCCCGAACGCCATCGGAGCGATGACCGACTGCGGACAACAGCAGCCGCGAAAATCAATCGTCTTAAAGTATTGCAGGGCGTGATAGGTCGCATTGTTCTTGAAAACTTTTTTGTCCTTTGGGCCGACATACATTTGAAGAGAAAACGATTGCTGCGCAGTATCCTGCCCTGCCGCGGCCAGTGTGATCGGCTGGCTGGTCATACTAAACGAACCGTTTTGCAAATCTTTGTCGTCATCGTTTTGAGTCGGTGACGGATAGTATTGTGCCCGCGTAAACTTCAGCCAAGGCGCATCTTGCGTCTCTATCGGTATCGGTCGCACAATCGCAGCGAAGTATTTATTTGTCAATGCCGACCAGAGCAAAGCGTTTTCGGTGTTTTTGCCCTTAACTTTGAATGCGTCCGTGTCGCTCTTTTTAATCTTTTTTTGCATAGCGGCAACATCCAGCGCTTCAACAGCCACACCGGCTTCACCAGACTTGTACGCCGCCTTGATCTTGCGTGCATCCTGTCGCACACCTTCGCGGGTCATCCCGCCGGGGCCTTGCATCTGCATCAGCACCTTGATCGGTTCAGTGGAAAGATTTTCGACGGCGATATCACAAGCCAGATCATAGCTGTCCGGCTCGATACGATAGGTCTTGACGACCTTAAGCATCATTGGAACGCCGATCATTCCCGGTTTGTCGGTATCGAACACGGGTGCAGCATCAAACAATTCTGCCTCGAAACGAACTTCATCCGGCGTGTCGGTTTCAACGAGCTTCCAGCTAAGCTTGTTCAGTGGAAACGCTCGGCTGTC
>QNBU01000149.1 GCA_003644215.1 Planctomycetota bacterium | reverse complement strand
TAGTCATCAGTATCGGCCGGATTCTCAGTTGAACCGACTGCACTATAGCTTCGTCTTTCTCAACACCGCGTTTTCGGGCATTGAGTATGAAGTCCAGCAGCAGAATGCTATTGTTGACAACTGTTCCGCCCAATAGAATCAGACCCATTGTGGCCGGCTTGCACATCGGCTTATCAAACAGGAGCAATCCCCACATCGCACCGGCGATTGCCAGCGGGATCGCGGCCATAATCGTTAACGGATGCCTGAAAGACTTGAACATCGCAATGAGCAGCATATACAAAAGCACCAGCCCGGTCATCAGGGCTTTGCCCATCTCCTGCTTGCCTGTTTTCATGTCTGAGGCGGTGCCGGAAACCTGGATAGCGTATCCTTCGGGCGGCTTGATTTTGGATACCCTTTTATGAGCCATTTTCGCTACCTGAGCGATGGTATAAGTGCGGTTGCCGCCTGTAACATCGATCGTATTTTGCAGTTTTTCGCGTGTGATGAATGGCTGGTCGAGGCTGGTTTTCAACGAAGCCAGCGTTCTTAACGGCACCTGCCCAAGGGCCGTGGCCAGATACACGTCGTTTATCTGCTGCGGTTCGTGAATATCTTCGTTGGCATACTGCACGAGAATAGGTATATCGAGAAAACCTCTAAGACGCATTGCGGTCGCCGCAATCCCCTTGACTGCGGTCTTTAGCTGCGAAGCCACTTGTGCGGGGCTTGTTCCGTAGAGCCGCGCCAGCGCAGGGTCAACAACGACATCATGTTCTCTCTTATCGAAGTACCAGCTTCGGCGAACATCGACTAATCCGGGCAATCCTTTGAGGGCATCGAGACAGCGGTCGGCAAGCCGGCTGATAACTTCAGGTTCCGGGCCGCTGATGATGATGTCCAGGGGTGCCTTCGTAGTGGAAAGCGGCGTGGCGCCATATTCACTGACCCGGAAACTTCGCACGCCGGGCGTAGTCCGCAACGCTTTTCTCCATTTATCTTCAATCTGCCAGATCGTTTCTTTGCTGTGCTTTCGGTCGATCATGTGGATGGTCATCTTTGCTGATTGGGCGGTGGCGCCACCGCCGCCGACACTAATCTGGCCCGGCTCGGAGCCGACCACGGAGGAGACCATCTCTATCCCCGGCTGCTCGTATATCATGGCTTCGACGTTGGTCAAGACCTTTTCGACTTCAGCCATCTTGTAGCTCGTTGGCGTGTCAAACTCGACAATGGCTATCCCCGTGTCCATGGGTGTCATTAGTTCGCCGCCATTAAGCGGCGGGACGATTTTCATCGTGAGAATGAAGAATGCGGCGGCAATGAGAAGGGTCGCCGCCCGCCATCGCAGCGCCTTTCGCAGTATTGCTATATAAAACTTCGTAAGAGCACTTACGCCTTTGTCGGTATTGCCGAAGAGCCTTTCTATAATATTCCGGTGCTCGTGGGGCCTGGCCAACAGGCGAGACGCCATAAGAGGAATCACCGTCAAGGCAATCAAGAGCGACGCCACAAGTGTCGAGGATATCATCATATTCAAAGGCCGCATAACCTGTTGGGTGTACCCGCCCGTGAACATCACCGGCACCAATACGATAACGGTCGTAAGCATTCCGGCGGTGATGGCCAACGCCACTTCCGAGGCGCCCTCACGCGCAGCAACCAGGGCGTCGGGATGTTTCATCTCGCAGTAGTGCCGGTAGATGTTCTCCAGCACCACAATCGAGGCATCCACAACCATACCAACGGCAATAATCAGACCTGAAAGGGTGACCATATTGAGCGTATAAGAGCTGAACCATAAGACCGTCAGACTGCAGAGAAAGGCAAGCGGGATGCTTACGGAAACGACCATCGCGGCTCGGGTATCAGCTAAAAAAACAAAAATAACAATCACGGTGAGTATCACCGCCTGGATAAGGCTTTGACGCATACCGTGAACATTGATGTCGATGATCGGCTGCTGGTCGTCGGTCACCTCAAAGTTGATATCCGGATATTGTACTTTCAGCCGGGACAAGAATTTTTTGAAAGTCTTTATCGCCGCTACCGTCGGGCCATTGTCTGGACGCATCACATTTATCGCGATGGCTTCTTTGCCGTTCCCGTGATATAGACTTCGCTGTTCATGCTCCGACAACGTCACCCGGGCGACGTCGGAAATCCGCACGTATCCCTGGCGGCTCTTTCTTATGGGCAGGTCCCGAATCTGCTCGAGATTAGCGAATTCCCCGGCCGTCTTGACGAGATACTCTTTTTTGCTCGAGTAGATTGTGCCAGCCGGCGCCGAGACGTTCTGTTGCGCCAGGACACCCAACACCTCGTCGAGCGATATATTGTTCGCGGCCATCCGGTCGCGTTGCAGCCAGACCTTGACCTCGGGCTTATGGCTTCCGAATACATCGACGTCCGCAATCCCCGGCAGCCTCAGGATTTCATCCATAATCTGGTTTTCGGCTAACAGACGAATATCCGACAGTGTTTTAATACTGTCTGCTTTCGGCGACAGCGCCACTGTAGTCAAAGGGCGGGTGGCGTCGGAGATTCGGTATATCCGCGGCTCGAGAATATCCCCGGGCAAATCCGGGCGTATTCGACTGAGTGCGTTTTGAACATCCTGAACGGCCTCGCCGATCGGTTTGGAATAGTAGAACTCCGCGTTAATGGATGATACTTCGTCGCGTGAAGTGCTCACGACCTTTTTAAGACCGCCAATGGTATTTATCTCTTTTTCAAGGACCTGGGTCACTTTATCGGCAATATCACGAGCGGCAGCGCCGGGTTCAACGGTAACGACCACGACCTGAGGAGGTACGGTATTGGGAAAGAGGTCGGTTGGGGTTCTGAAAAAGGCAAAAGCCCCGAGCGCCACCACCACCAGCACCAAGGCAATTACCGCGTAAGGGTTTTTCAGTGAAAACCCGGTGAGGTTCATTTCAGCACCTCCACCTTCATATCTCCCGAGAGCCTTGTCCAACCCAGAAAAGTATTGGTTATCACCTGCACGCCCGGCTCGACGCCCTCGACCGCGACCGCATCTTCAGTTGACGCTAATACCTTTACTTTGTGATGAGAAAGGCTGCCGTTCTTTACAACAAAGACGTGCTGAAAATGTTTGGAGCACTCAACCAGGCAGGAAGCCGGCAGCAAAACGACGTTTTCCAACTCATCCAGAATTACTGAAGCCGGTACATATTGCCCGCAGGAAAGTCCCTCCATCCCGCTGCCCGAAAGAAAGACTTCGGCCCGGACCATACGAGCCATATTCAGGGAGGGGAATAGATGAGATAGTTTGGCGCGGCGAGGTGAGGCGTTGACGGAAAACACCACTTCCAGCCCTTCGTGCACCTTGGATAGATCCTGCTGGGGAATGTCGAACGCCAGTCTTAATTGGCTGCGGTCTTCGACAACCAACAGCTTCTTGCCAGGAGAAGCCATATCGCCGGGGTCCACGAGCCTTTGTGTGACCAGGCCGTTGTAAGGACTCTTGATGGTGCAATAGCTTAATCTCGTCTCAAGCTGCGCCTTCTTGCTCTCAAGGGAGTTGATCAAATGCCTGAGCGCCGTCGATTTGTTTTTAGATGCGCCCAATCTGCCCTTAAACTCATTGGCCTTGTCGGCGGTGGCCTCGGCCTGAGCGCCGGGAATATCCCCCTTATCGGCCAGCGTCTTGTCGCGATTCGCTTCGCGGTTCCAGTAGGCCACGGAGCTCTCAAGGGAGCTGACAATGGCTTCGTTCGCCGCCAACTCGGCCTGGGTCTGAGCGATGTCAGCCTGCACCGACGCGATGTCGTATCGAATCTCACGATCATCCAGAATGATCAGCACATCTCCCGCTTTGACCGTGTCGCCTTCGTCGCAAAGGAGCTTTTCCACCGCAGCCGTCAGGCGGGCCGATACATTGGCGGTTCGTACCGGCTCAACCACAGCAAGGTAGTCTATCTTAGTGGATAAGTTGCCGAGTTTAGCCGTTGTTACCCGCACCGGGACGGGACGAAGACCGTATTTCGGGGCCTGCGCCAGTGCCTTTTTCTTCCGATGGATAAGGAACATTGCGAACAAGACAAGCACCGCTGCGGCCGCGAGAACCACAAGAGATCGAGCTGTTCTTCTGAGCAGTTTCATTTCTCTTTTCCTTCGGCGAGATGCCATTGCGCAACCG
>QNBU01000148.1 GCA_003644215.1 Planctomycetota bacterium | reverse complement strand
GTAGTTACGCTAAAAACCGTAAATTCCCGGCCAGCTTGGACATCTTAGCAAGCTGTCAGGGTTATTGCAAGAGAATTGAAAAGCGATGATTCCGGCAAACTACGTAAAGCTCCGCTTATTTAATTATTAACGCAGCTTATTCGTGCGGTTTTTTGAACATTTAACACCATCTTCTTGAAGAATCTTATCGTATTTTGTTGTAAAGACTTAGAGAGAGTTTGTTTATTCATGACCCCTGTTTTTGCCCGAAAAAACGAGGGAACTTTATTGACTTTGCATTCATCTTCTGTTACTATCTGTGTACTTATGACAACAAAGAAAAGTACAGGAAAGAAGCCGCTCAGGAAAACGAGCAAAAAGAAATCCTCTTCTGTTTCCGTTTCAAAGGTCAAACGCCCCGCGAGGGCGTTTCGGACCTATCCGCAGGCCATCAAGTACCTGTTTGATCGGACGGATTACGAGAGGCAGAAGAAGTTGCGCTATAATGTCAGCACTTTTGACTTAGATCGCATGAATAATTTTCTCAAGGCCCTTGGAAATCCGCATAAAAAGATAAAGACAGTCCATATTGCAGGAACAAAGGGCAAGGGGTCCACCGCAACCATGCTGGGTAAGATGGTAGAGGCCAATGGATACAGTGTTGGGCTTTACACCCCGCCTCATGTTACGACGCTGCACGAGCGCATTGCGGTCAACTCTGAAATGATCAACAAAAAAACGATGCTGGGCCTGATGAACCGTGTCCAGCCCGTGATCGAAAAATTTCTCTCAAAGGATGATGGTCCGACTTTTTTTGAGATTATGACGGTCCTTGCTTTTATGCACTTCGCAGATGAAGAAGTGGACCTGGCGATCATCGAAACAGGGCTTGGCGGCCGGTTGGACAGCACTAATGTGGTGAATCCCGAAGTGGTCGGCATTACCTCGATCAGTATTGACCATCAGAATCTTTTGGGAACAACGCTTGACAGTATTGCCAAAGAAAAAGCAGGCGTCATTAAAAAAGGTATCCCTGTTGTAACGGTGGCCCAGGACCCGGCGGCGATGCGAATTCTCAAGAAGCTGGCCGTTTCCAAGAAAGCCCCGCTGGCTGTTACGGGCAAAGACATTGATTTCTCCTATCGGTTTGAATCGTCGCGCGAAGACGGGCCGCATACGCGACTCTGTCTGACCACAGACAACAGCCGTTTCGAGCATCTGCGGGTTCCGCTGCCGGGTGAGCATCAGGCGATCAACTGCGGCCTGGCCCTGGCGATGCTGGACACGCTCAAGGACAAGGGATACACTTTTGATGACCAAAAAACCATTTTGGGACTCAATGAGGTTAAACTGGCCGGTCGAATGGAGATGGTCAGCGCCGACCCTCGTATTCTCATCGACGCCGCCCATAACGCCGCCAGCGTTCGCGCGCTGATGGGGGCCATTGGGCAGCATATTCCCTACGATTCTATGATTGTTATTTTCGGGTGCAACGGCGACAAAGATGTGCGCGGGATGCTGACGCAACTTCAGTATGGCGCCGATAAAGTGATCTTTACACGATCCAATTCGCCCAAGGCGGTCTTTCCCTCTGACCTGGCGGATATGTACACGGAACTATGCGGAAAAATGTGCCAGACAACGCTCTCATTAAAAGCGGCCATCCGCGCCGCCAGCAGTGCGACCTCTAAAGAGGATCTTATTTGCATTGCGGGCAGTTTCTCTCTGGTGGGTCAGGCCAAGGATCTCTTCGACGCGACGCCGACAAAATAGGTACGGCCCACCCTTGGCTACATGGCTAAACAGTCTGAAAGACTGTTGTATTATAGCCCAGGGCAACGCCCTGGGTTAGAAGATTTCCCGCCCCCATCACGCCCTGAAAGGGCAGCGTAATCAATCCCAAAGGTATTGTTCATTGTATTCGACATTATATTTTCGAAGAAATTCAAGCAATTCCTCTTTGAATGTAACCGTTCGGTGGTGTTCTTTTTGCCCGGCAATATAACGCTTCACCGAATCTACCCTGGAACTGCTGACAGAGAAGGCACCATAGCCGTTTTGCCACGCAAACTTTTGATACATCCCACCCTTTGTCTTAATCCAGCGACTGCTGGGGCGTTTGATTTCTTCGATGTATTTCGCAAGGGGTATTGTTCTGGGTAATGTTGACAAAATATGGACATGGTCGGATGTACCGTTAATCAGGCACGGAATACCATCCATTTGTTTGATGGTCCCGGCCATATAGGCGTAAATTTCCGGTTCAATGTCTGTTTCGAGAAAAGGATAGCGTTCTTTTGTGCTGAAAACAAGATGCACATAAATTTGAGCTAATGATTGCGCCATTTTTTACCTTGCCCTTTCAGGGCGTATTTTTTGTGTCGCCCTCTTTACCCAGGGCGTTGCCCTGGGCTGATATGGAACGGCCTTTCAGGCCGATTCCAAACACTTGTGCAATGAGAGCATCCGTCTTCGGTCTTTGAGTTACGCCGGGCAGGCGACCCACTGATTTTATCCCGCTAATACCTCTGCCACTGCCGTACACAAGGGTTCCATATTATGCTGGGTCATCCCGGCGACATTGATCCGGCCGCTGCCGACAATGTAGATACTGTGTTTTTGGCGCAGGGTCTTGACCTGGTCGGGATTGAGCCCGCTAAATGAGAACATCCCGTATTGGCTCATCAGAAATGAGAAATCCCGCTCAACACCTTTGGTCTTGAGTGTCTTGACGAACAACTCTCGCATTTGAGCCATGCGGCAACGAATTAGAGCAACCTCGCCTTCCCATTCAGCCCGAAGGGAAGCGTCGTTCATAATCGTGGTAACGATGGCCCCACCGTGAGCGGGCGGATTGGAATAGAGACGACGGATAATGGTTTTCAGATTACTAAACGCGGCATTGACAACCTCTGCGCTGCCGGCTTTAAGCGTAATGGCGCCGACCCGTTCTTTATAGAGGCCAAAATTCTTGGAAAAGGAACTGCAAACCACGATCTCCTCAACCGCCGCGGCGACAATTCGCAACCCCTCGGCGTCTTCGTCCAGCCCGCGACCCAAACCCTGATAGGCAAAGTCCATCAGCGGCAGTAAGTTTTTCTCATTGACCACCTGTGCGATCTGTTCCCACTGCTCAACGGTCGGATCGATGCCGCTGGGGTTATGGCAGCAGGCGTGCAGGATGATAATATCGCCGGCCTTCATCGCCTGCATCGAAGTCAGCATCCCGTCAAAATCCAGTGTCCGCTGCTGGGCATTGTAGTAGGTGTATTTTTCCACCGTAAAGCCCGCATCGCCAAAAATGCCGTTATGGTTCGGCCAGGTCGGATCACTGACCCAAACGGTGGCGTCGGGGTTGATCTTTTTGAGGAATTGCCCCGCTACCCGCAAGGCACCCGTGCCGCCGGGGGTATGCGCTGTCGCGGCCGGGTATGCCCCCGCATCGCCAAACAGAAACGCCCGCACAACCTCGCCATAGGCCGGTGCACCCGGAATCGGCAGGTAGCTCTTGGTGGTTTCGGTTTCCAGCAGCATCCTCTCGGCCCTGCGAACCGAGTTCATGATCGGCGTAACGCCCGTTTCGTCCTTATACACACCGACGCCAAGATTGACCTTGGCCGGATTGGGATCATCATTAAACGCCTCTGTCAGCCCAAGGATCGGATCCGCCGGGGCCATTTCAAGCTTTTCAAACATCGTTCATTCTCCAAAACAGTTGACTGTTATTGTCCACATTTTTTCCGCTACTCCTGTCGCTCCGGGAGGATTATACACAGATTGCCCGATTTTGCAAGCCGCCGTATGCGATCCGGCGTCATTGGCTCAAAGGCCGCGAATGGTGTTTGAGGAACGCGGTAATTTCGGGCTTGTTTTTTTCACTTTGCGCCACGGCAAGCGTAAACTCGACGAGGGTAGGATTGTCGGCGGTCAGCTTGATGTCGTTCATGCCCAAAAAGATAATGGCCGCCGCCGATCCCGTTCGCTTGTTTCCATCGACAAACGGATGGTTCATCACAATGTGAAATAAATAGGCGGCGGCCATTTCATAAATGTCCTTATGGGCGTACTCACCAAAAAAAGCCGCTTGCGGCATGGCCAAAGCTGACAATAATAATCCTTCGTCGCGAACGCCTCCGCTGCCGCCATGAACTTCGATCTGTCGCTGGTGG
>QNBU01000147.1 GCA_003644215.1 Planctomycetota bacterium | reverse complement strand
TATTATCGTTATGGGTAGGAAGTCCGTCTGGTGCTCACTACGCCACCGCACTGCTGCGTGAAACTGGATCAGGCTTTATATTCAGACTTTACTGGTTTGTATCAGTTTATCAATCAGCGCCGTCTTTTCGATATTCAGATAGCGGGCACTGATCAGCCTCCACTGCCTGCTACGTCTAAGAATGAGTGACCCCGAAATCCCGCAATAGCTTAACCCGCCATCCCGATACCCCGTTATCCCGCCGAAGGAAAGAAACAGAAAATATCCCGCCCATATTGAAAAAGTATCCCTCCCGTATTAGAAGGTTGGTTTCGCAGACTAACCTAAAAAAGCAGAAGGGATACTCGCATGCCGCCGACAGCGACACTTGATGACATTAAAGCACACCAGGAAAGAGTCGAAAAGGATAAAATTACAGCAGATAACCTACCCCCCTGTCCGCGTTGTTTTGTAGAATCGCTATTTTTCAAGATTCACGCCTACCGCGAACGCCGATTTTTAATTATTATCGAGATGTTAATCAAGGCAGCGTACTGCAGTCTGGTGCGGTTTAAATGTCCTGGTTGCGGCAAGACCTTCACCCATTATCCTGATTTTGCGATTCCCCACAAACATTATACACGGCCGACCGTCACAGGATTTTCCGCAGGTTACGTCGAATCGGACAGCATGACATACCAGCAGGTTGTGATGGTTGACAGCAGTGTGCCGGGATACCCACAAAAAGATGCAACCCTGGCCCCATCGACGATCCACCGGTGGATCACAACCATAGGTCAGTTTCCCGGCACCTGCCGAGCAGCCCTGAGGCTGTTACTTCAGGAAAACCCCATCACAAGCATTTGCCGGGACCTTGCCCGGCTGATTATTCCGCAACGAAAATACAAAACCAATCACCGGAAAAAACAGCTTATCTGCTGCAGACAACTTTTGATCATCGAAGCTTTTTTTCAAGCCACCTTCAAAACCTCAATTTTCACCAAGTTGGCAACGCGCTGCGGCTTTAGCTGAGGTAAGTTTGCCTCCAGAGATGAAAAGGAGGCAAACGCTTGAACAAAAAGCAGGAAAAATGGGCAATTTTCTGGTGTGATCTGCTAAGCCCGGTCATTTACGAAGAAATCGAACCGGAACTGACGAACCTGTTTCTTAAATCAAAGGCCAATGAACAAATCCAGTTCCCGGACGGACGTGTCGGCAAACCCTCGCTAAAAACCCTGAGACGCAAATTAAATCGCTACCGGCAGGGGGGATTTGACGCCCTTTCACGTAAGGTCCGATCCGATCGTGGCAAACCCCGGAACATTGCCGGTGAGATCATCGAAAAAGCCATTGAACTGAAAAAAGAACAGCCCTTTCGCAGTCCGAACACCATCAACCGATTCCTTGAAGAGCTGTATGGGCAAACCATACCTCGGTCCACCTTGTACCGGCATCTTAAACAGGCCAACGCTACCCGTATCAAACTGGGTGTGTTGCGAAAAAAGGTCCGCAAACGATGGTCCCGCAATCACACCCATGACCTATGGGTCGGTGACTTTGAAGACGGACCGTATGTGATGAACAACACCGATGTGGTCCCCACCTATCTGTCGGCTTTCATCGATTGCCACAGCCGCTTTGTTGTCGAAGCACGATATTACTTTAGGGAAAATCTGGATGTCCTGATCGATTCTCTGATCCGGGCTTTTGCAACGCATGGCGCCCCCAAACAGCTTTATGTGGATAACGCCAAGATCTACCACGCAAACGGATTGAAAGCGGCCTGTTATCGACTGAATATCAAACTACTGCATCGACCGCCGAAAGATCCACCACCTGGCGGCCTTATTGAACGATTTTTCCAGACCGCTCAGGATCAATTTGAAGCCGAAGTGCGTGCCGGTGATCTGTTGACCCTGACAAAGCTCAATCGGTTTTTGTCTGCCTGGCTGGCGGTCAGTTATCACAAAAACAAACACTCAGAGACCGGGCAACCTCCCCAGCAACGCTATCAAAAAGGGGTGACGGTTATCCGTCAAGTCGACATGGAACGGGCGATTGAATCTTTCATGCAGTCCATACTGCGTACCGTCAATGGAACCTTTTCCGATGTTCAGCTCAACAGGCGTTTTTACCGCGTCGACCCCAAACTGCGCGGCGACCGGGTGCAGGTAAAATTCGATCCGTTTTCAACCTTCGATACCGTACACATCTATTCGCTTGCCGGTGAATATCTGGGATACGGCGCCCTTCATGACCGTTCCAGCGTTATCCCGCAAGGCCCCGTACCAAAACGGGCAAAACCCAAACACAGTTATACCGACCTTTTGCTCCGCCAGCACAAAAAAATGCTTGCCGAACAGACCGGCGGCATCGACTACCGCAAAGTCGTTGCAAAAAGATCCTGGCCTTTTCATGAGTTCGCCAAAACTGTGGCCCAGCTGATGGGGAAAAAAGCCGGATTGGCGGATCTTTCCGCCGGCGAACTCGAATCTCTCAAAAAAGTCTATAACCAAAGCCTCGCCCTCAATCACCATAAGGTCAAAACAGCTTTTGAAAAAGCCCCTTATCCAACGGTTCCCTATGTCATCCGGGAACTTAAATATTTAATCCAAAAGGAGAAAAATGATGTTTCTTAACCATTTTGCACTTACTGCACACCCCTTTGCCGAAAAACCACCCATCGAATGGCTGCTGCGCGATGAACGCACCGAGCAAGCCCTGGCCAGACTCAAGTTCTTTGAACAACAAGGTGCCATTGCATTGATCATCGGGCAAACCGGCCTGGGTAAATCCTCGCTTCTCAGACTTTTTATCCATGAACTGCCGCACAACCGCTATCATCCGATCTATCTCCACCTCACACCGCTAAATGCCAACGCCTTTTTACGAATGATTGTCACCAAACTCGGTGAAAAACCCATGATGGGTAAAGACCGGATGCTGCTGCAGATCCTTGAACGCATCAAACTCAATGATAAATGTACTCTCTTTGTCATCGACGAAGCCCATCTGATCGATCCTAAAATCCTTACCGACCTGAGGTTGCTAATATCCGCAATCGATGAAGACGTCTCTTTGAAAATCCTTCTGTGCGGACAAGAGAGCTTAAATCAGATCCTGAAACGATCGTCATATGCCGACCTGGTCCAGCGCATCACCTTGCAATTTGTGATGCACCCTCTCTCAAATGAGAAAACAGGTGCCTATATCGATTATCGAATCACCAAGGCCGGCGGCTCTACTAAAATCTTCGAGCCCGAATCTAAAAACCTTATTCATGACTATACCGGCGGGGTGCCCCGTCAAATCAACAATGTCGCCACTGCGTGCCTGATCAATGCCGCAGCGCGCGGGCTAAAAAAAATTGCCGAAGCTCTGGTAAACGAAACAATGGCCGAATTTCATCTGCCATAGGAGAACTCAAAATGTCACAATATTACTCTGCAGATTTTCTTCGCATGCTGCGTAATGAAATCCTTATCGATGAGGTTATCACCGATTTGATGAACCTCGAAGTACGCAACATGCGCGACAGACTCCGGTTCCGTTGTCCCCTGTGCTACAATTTTCATACCGCCACCAATCATGTCACCAACCTGGCAAGATGTTTTGATTGTCAAAAAAACTTCAATCCTATTGATTTGGTCATGACGGTGGGAAAATGCAGCTTTATGGATGCCGTGAAGATACTTAAAGACAGAATCGATCAGTAGATAACACCGTTTACGCCGCCGGCTGCAAATCCTGCTTCTGGCGGCTTTTTTCTTTGCCGGTTATTGTGAGACTTCCAGGGACTATTAAATTGAGCATAGGGACAACTAAATTGAGACGTAGCACCACAGCCAGTGAATCAAAGGATTTATCAGTTGGGTCTACGGTATATGAACCATCCGAGTTAAGGCTAAACCCAGGTTGCGTAGAAGTTGTGGTGTAGGTTGCAGTATCACCGCTATCCACATCTGTTGAGGTGAGCTGACCAGTAAAGGCAACACTTCCCTCAGCGACGGTGGTGGCTTTGACGGTGCCGATAACGGGATCATCGTTGGTGCCGGTAATATGGACAACAATATTAGTGATTGAAGTGGCACCGATCTTATCCGTTACTGTAACCGGAATGGTGAGATCAGCTGTCTGCCCCACGGCCAGTGAGTCAAAATATTTATCAGTGGGGTC
>QNBU01000146.1 GCA_003644215.1 Planctomycetota bacterium | reverse complement strand
TCGTCTTCGCGGTGTCAGCCGCATGGAAAGCCTGGATATTCTGCTGGAGCGTTCTTCACGGACCTATACCGACGAACAGAAAATCGAAATGGCCGGGAGGAAAAACGATTATTATCGTCAGTTACTCCAAAACATTACTCCGGCAGACATTCTGCCGGGAGTGCTCAATATTCTAAATGAACTGAAACAGCGCGGCATTAAAATGGCGATCGGTTCTTCCAGCAGGAACTCACCGGCAATTCTGGGGAGAATCGGCCTGGCTGACTTTTTTGATGCGACAGCCGATGGAAATGATATTTCAAACTCTAAGCCTGATCCCGAGGTGTTTCTTTTGGCCGCCGAGCGACTGGGCATGAAGCCGTCACAGTGTCTTGTCGTTGAAGATGCCGATGCCGGTGTCGATGCGGCGATTGCCGGCGGCTTCCGTTGTCTTGCAGTCGGCGCAGCTAAAAGCCATCCTGCCGCCTGCATGTCCGCAGATGATATGGAGTCCATACCCGTCGACGACTATATATCAATGACACGTGGGTGAACGACGGCCCTTGCCGGAGTTATCCTGAACAGTATCAATATGATAAACTTGACGTTGCGCCGTACTTGAAAACGGGCGCAAACGAAATCAAAGTCGTGGCCGGATACTTTGGCGCCGGCACCTTGTTTGTGGAGTGGCAACTCAGCGAAAAAACTTTTGATGTTAAATATTCCTCTCCCCGGAAATTACGAATTGAATTCATTAAAAACGTGACACACGGAAAATACTACCTTGTAGTAAATGGCGTAAACGCGAAGCGCGAAGATGGGTGAACCCAAATTTTGGGTTTTGCAAGTGCTTCAAATATATAAGTGACAAAAAACGCTGTACACGATATGCATATACTGTAGTATATCGTGTGAGGGGAATATCAAATGCCGTAACATCTTGAAGACAAAATACGTTATGGTTTAAATCATCCGCCTGCCAGGGCCGGGTTGTGTTTGTGTTCCGCAGATGAGCTTGCACCGGTCTTTGGCGTGGATCGTATCTTGAATGGGATTACGATAAAGATGCGGACTGGGTCAGTGGTGCAAGGGTATTAGCAAAGGGTCTGTTCGCGCCATCAAGCCTTGGTCGCAGTATGGCCAGACAAGAGCGACAGCTGCATTTGCGTTTGTGTAGTGATTTTCATTGCACAACCGAAACTAACCGCCTTTTGTTGAAGGGCATCACCGACAGGGCGAAAGCAGGTGGACATAAATTAACCATCCAGCCGCTGGTTAAAGAAGAGCGGAAAAGAGCGGAGCTTATGGATTACGGAGTTCGGGCCGACCACATTCTGGCATGGGGAAAAGGTGAAAACGAACACCCTGTATGCCGGTCTTACGGAACAGGCGCAGGCCGCATATCTCGTGCGCCGTTTTATTCAGTGCCTGACCGTGCCTGAAATTAAGGTGGCCTGCCAATATATTTTCCTGGACGACCACGGTTCGGACCCTTGGATGAATGGTGCTGGTTTCGGACTTATCCGCGGCGATTATAGCCCCAAACCCTTGTATTACGCCGTCCAGAGATTTACATCCCTGTTCAGTGATTTTGTGCCGGATGACAGTGCGACAATAATGGTCGAAAAAGCCCCGCTTCATCGCAGTATGAAGCGGAGGATTTTGGTGGATGACTGGGACAAGGTGGTCATCCAGGCGGACAACAGCGTGTATGCCTATGGCTTTAAAAACCCCGAGGTTTCCGGGGAGCGTTTACTTGCCGTCTGGTCACGGCCTGCCGGTAAGCGGAGCATTCAACAGCCGTTTTGCCTCGATCAGGATTAAAGGCTGGAAGGGATTCGGGAATCTGGTTGCGATAGACATGATAACCGGAAACTCGTTCGATGTGCCGGTCAAAGCCGATGGCGATGACTGAATTATTGATTTAATCTTAACGGACACAAAATGTTTAAGGAATAGGAGATTAGATGTATGAATAGCAATGAGTTATCCAATATTTTCAGAATGCGTGATGCTGAATCGCGTTCTGTTTCCGCCGAAAATCCAACGGGCGAAAAGGGTAAGGGCGGAATGGCGATGGAAGAGGAGACACTTCATCCAGACGGGATTAAGTGTTTCAAGGAGCTGGGTGCAGGGTGGAAAACCAGTCCGTGCAGGCCGATCGACGCGGGCAAGACGGTTGAGATCATGAATGTTGACGGCCCTGGCATCATCAAGCATATCTGGGTGACGCTGGATAAAAAATTCTACCGGAATGTTGTTCTGAGAATTTACTGGGATGGCCAGGAATCCCCGTCTGTGGAGTGTCCGATAGGCGATTTTTTCTGTTGCAGCTGGAACGATCGACAAAATATTTACGCAATTCCTGTCAATGTTAACCCCAGCGGTGGAATGAACTGCTATCTCCCGATGCCGTTCAAGGAGAACGTACGGATCACCGTTGAGAATGAATCTCCCCACGACCTCACGCACTTTTTCTATACGGTGAACTACACTCTGGAGCCCGTTGAAGAGGATGCGCTCTATTTTCACGCTTGTTGGAATCGAAGTAATCCTTTGGAATACAAAGCGGATCATTTGATCGTAGACGGCATTAAAGGCAGGGGGCAGTACATTGGCACCTTCATGAGCTGGCAGCAGAACAACGCCGGTTGGTGGGGAGAGGGTGAAATAAAGATGTTCCTTGATGGTGATAAAGAATTTCCCACTATCTGCGGCACCGGTACTGAGGATTACTTTGGTGGCGCGTGGTGTTTTCGTAAAGATGATGATACGCCGCCGGAAGATTATTCTGCACCTTTTATGGGCTTTCAGCAGGTTTCGGGCGAGTCAGGAAAAGCGGGCGCAAGAATGACGATGTATCGTTTTCATATTCACGATCCGATCTATTTCAAATCTGACTTCAAAGCGACCATGCAGGCGATCGGCTGGCGTAGCGAATTCAGGTTCCTGCCATTACAGGATGATATTTCATCGCTGGCATACTGGTATCAAACGCTGCCGCATGCACCGTTTACAAAACTACCGGACAGAAATTCCAGAGAGATAATTTAGACGAGAACAAGTAAAAAGAACGACACTCGGACTTTGTTGCTGAAGATGGATGGTATCGGCAAGAGTTTCTCCGGGCTGGCGATTTTGAACAAGGGCATGCGCGAATATGCTGTGTGGGACGACCCGACCCGCACCGCCAGCCTGACGTTGTTGCGGACATATCGAGCCTATATAAACGCCAATACGAACATGACGCCCAAGGAACTTGCCAAGTATCCCGGCACGCACGGTCCCGGCGAGTTGGAGTTTAATTACTCGTTCTGCCCGCACGCCGGCGATTGGCGGGACGGCAAGGTGATGCTCGAAGCCTACGATTTCAAGACGCCGGTCCGTGCGATTCAGGGGCCTGGCAATGTGGATATGCAATCCATGGCGGATGTGAAAAAGCGGATGTGAAAAAGTGGATGTGAAAAAGTTGCCGCCGAGCCAATCGTTTGTTACAATCCAGCCGGAAGGCAAGGTTATGCTTTCCGCTTTGTGTCAGAGCGAAGACGGCGAGGGAACTATCCTGCGTGTGTGGAACACCACCGACGAGCCGATCGACGCGAAGATCAAGACGACGCTGCCTTTCAAATCCGCAGCCAAGCTTAACATGGGCGAGACCGAGCTGGTCGACGAACTCAAGCTCTCTGGCGGCACGCTGACGGTTCCAATGCGTAAAGCGGAAATAGCGACGATAAAGTTTAAGTAAACAGTCCTAGCCGTTCACGGTGTTCTTGAATAAGTTTCTTTGTAATTTCACTTGTGCCGAGATAATATAAGTGTGTAAATCGCGTGTTCGCAAACAGGTTTTTCGGCGAGTTTACCAAGAGCTATTCAGGAGACTTGAACTATGAGACGCAACGCGTTATCCAGACATCAAGGCCCTCGCGGTTTCACGCGCATTTTACGCGCGTTTACCCTCATCGAACTTTTGGTGGTGATAGCTATCATCGCGTTGTTGGTGAGCATTCTCCTGCCCAGCCTGCAAGAGGCTAAGAGGCTGGCCAAGAAGGCTGTTTGTGCGTCGAACTTCCACAGCGTCGGCGTGGGGGTGATGTTCTATGCCGGCGACTATGACGGTAACCTCCCGGTGGGTGCCTGGGAGCACCGGGCGATACATGACTGGACTAATCTCGTGGG
>QNBU01000145.1 GCA_003644215.1 Planctomycetota bacterium | reverse complement strand
CTGGCGTTTGAGGCGTCCAGAAAAGAACCGGAAGAAACGAAATCATAAGTTAAGGAGATACAGATGATAGTAACAGTTACCGGAAAACATATTGAGATGACCGACGCCATCCGTGCGCATGCAGAGGAAAAGGTTGAGAAACTGCCGCGATACTACAACAGTATCAGTCAAATCGAAGTTATCTTAGAAGGCAATGAGGGGGGTATGCAGGGAGTGGAAATTCTTGTCCATGCTGAGCACAATGACTTGTTGGTTGCAAAGGAAACAGGGACGGATACTTACACTTGTATTGACGCGGCTGTTCACAAAATGGAACGCCAGTTAAGAAAAGCCAAAGAAAAGCAGCGTGGACACAAAGCCGCTTCGGCATCTAAAGTCGCTGAGATTGAAAGCGCCTCGCAAGTCCCTGAAGAAGGGGCGGCGTGATTTTAGATTATGATGAGTCCGCAGAAAACGATGAAATGTTTTTCGGATATTAAAAAGAGTGTTTGGTCTTGAGGAGTTGCTATGAAGTTAGCTGATGTTGTCTGCCATGAAGCGATTATCGCTCAATTGGGGTCAAGTGATCGGGACAGGGTCATCGAGGAGTTGGTGCAGTCGGTGGCCGGACATAAAAAAATGAAGGCGGCGGATGCGAAAGCGATGGCTAAGGCGGTTATCGAACGAGAGAATGAAGCCAGCACCGGGATTGGAAAAGGTGTTGCTGTGCCGCATGTCAAACATAAGTCAATCACGGAACCAGTGGCAGTGGTCGGTTGTTCGCAGGAGGGGATTGGCTTTGCGTCGCTGGATAAAGAGCCGGTCTATTCTGTTTTTCTGTTATTAAGTCCGGCGTCAGATCCAGACAAACACTTACAGGCCATGGAAACTATTTTTAAAAATCTTCAAAAAGATGATTTTCGCCGCTTCCTTCGCCAGGCCCGAACGCATGAGGCAATTATTGAGGCCATTAAGGATGCGGATGAGAACAGCAACTAAGCAATGACATTGACGCCCAAAACCGCTCAGGGGATATCGCGTGTCCGAGCAGACATCTGAAATTGAGATCGAAATTCGTAACCCCGAGGGTCTGCATATGCGCCCTGCGATGCAGTTCGTTGACTTGGCGAATTCCTTTGAATCCGACATTTCGGTTGGCCATCAGGATATCAGCGCCGATGCCAAGAGCATTATGCAAATGACAATGCTTGCAGCAACCTGCGGAACGCGACTCAGGATTACAGCTGTCGGGCCTGACGCGGCACGCGCCGTTGAGGCGCTGCAGAACATGGTAAACAATAAGTTTATGGATGATCCTGATGTGGCGATAAGCGAAAAGGAAGGATAGGAACTTTCCATGGAAATCAGAAAAGGAATCGCTGTCTCACCCGGCATTGCCATCGCAAAGCCCATGCTGATTGACTCAAAGGATTATCGCATTCCTCGTCGGTCTATCCTTCCCTCGCAACGATCCAGTGAAATTCAGCGACTTCGCAAGGCCTTTGTAACGGCCATTTCGGAGTTGGAGGAAATCGGATCCGCTAAGGATATTAAAGAAAGCAAAATTAAGGACATCTTTGCCGTTCATATGCGTTTTTTGCGTGACCGCAGTTTTCGCAAACGCATTAAGGATTTTGTATCCAAGGAGTTGGTTACGGCCGAATACGCGGTTTCAACGATTCTCCGTGAAATCGCCTCTCATTTTGCCGGTATTGATGATTCTTATATCAGTGAACGAGCGGCGGATATTTATGATATTGAAAAACGACTGCTGGTGCATCTTTTGGGTAAACAGCAGGAAGAGGTGGAAGGCCTCCGGGAAGAGGTTGTCATTTTATCGAGCGATTTAACGCCGACCCAGACAGCCGGTTTTAGTAAAACTTTCGTCAGAGGGTTTGCGACGGAAAAAGGCGGGCGAACCAGCCACACGGCGATTGTGGCCAGATCGATGGGGATTCCCGCTGTGGTTGCACTGGGCGACTTATCATCGGAAGTTCCGCCGGAGTGTGTTGTGATTATCGACGGCAATCGCGGGGTGGTTGTGATCGACCCGGACGAGGACACCTTAAAGCAATACGATCACTATGCGCAGCAGATGACGCAATTCGTCAGTCAACTGGACGAATTACGCGAATTGCCCGCCGAAACCCGTGATGGCGTCCGCATTCATTTAATGGGAAATATCGAGTTCCCTGGTGAAGCTGAAATTATTATGGCCAAAGGAGGGGCGGGGATCGGGCTGTACCGAACGGAGTTTCTGTATCTTTATGGGGGGCAGGAACCGACAGAAGAAGATCATTACAACGCCTATGCCGAAGCGATTCATGCGGTAGATGGCAAGCCGGTGGTCATTCGGACGATGGATCTGGGCGCCGATAAACTTCCTCATTCCGGCTGGCATGCCAAAGAGGCCAACCCGGTATTGGGATTGCGTTCCATTCGCTACTGTCTTCAGGCGCTACCGCTTTTTAAGACGCAGTTGCGGGCCATTCTGAGAGCTTCTGTGCTTGGAGATGTCAGGGTGATGTTCCCTCTGATAACTACTTTGCAGGAGTTACGACAGGCGAAGATGATCTTGCGCGATGTAATGGAAGACCTGGATGACAGCGAGATTTCGTATAATGCAGATATGCCGGTCGGTATTATGATTGAAACGCCCAGTTCCGCCTTAACCGCAAATCTGCTTGCGAGTGAGTCCTGCTTTTTCAGTGTCGGTACGAATGACCTGATACAATATACGCTGGCGGTGGATCGTGCCAATGAGCATGTTTCAACATTATTTTCCGCCGCGGAACCCGCCGTGCTTCGTTTAATGCGGGGCGTGATCCAGGATGCGCATAAGGCAAAGATTGGTTTAAGCATCTGCGGCGAAGTGGCGTCCGATCCGGAATTCATCATGCCCTTATTGGGCATGGGGGCCAGAACGCTGTCGCTGGCGCCGCCGATGATTCCTGAAGTAAAAAAGATTGTGCGATCGGTTACAATCCAGGAGTGTAACCAATTGTCGCGTAAGATAGCGACGATGGATTCGCACCGGCAGATACAGAATTTTCTCAGGGATGCGGCAACGCGAATACTGCCTGAAACATTTTGATAGCCAAATGAAAACAGATGGGCAAGTAACCATCTGAGAATTTCAATAAAATGCGATTTAGTTAAATGCAGAAACAGGTTTACACACTGGTTGTGGATTTCTCCGTTTGTGGGGATCTGGCCTACTTGTCCCATCAGGAGACATTGAAGATGTTTCAACGGGTTCTGATTCGGGCTTCGGTTCCGTTGACCTTTTCGATGGGATTCAATCCCCACCCCCGTTTGTCCGTTCCGTTTCCGCGAAGCGTAGGAACACAGTCGGTCCGAGACAGGGTCTGCGCGATCGTCGAATTTTCAGAAAATGATTCCGGGGACAATTGGCTGTCAAGTATTCAAGAGCAGCTTCCGGCGGACTGTTCTGTCCTGGAGGTTCAAAGCATCGCCGGGAAATGTTCGTTCCATCCGCATTGCGTTCGTTATATTTTTCGCCTGAAATCACTTTTTGATAAACCCTCTCAGGAGCATCTTAATCGCTGCCGGAAACAGGTTGATGAAAAGAAGCCAATCGAAATTCAGCGGTATTGGGCCAAAAAAAGAAGACATAAACAGTTCGATCTGTCGCCTTATCTGGAACGATTGAACTTCTCGAATAACCAAATTGAAGTCGTCTGTGGTATTTCACAGTCCGGGACAGTGCGCGTCGATGAACTGATGCAGTGGCTGAATATCGTCCCTGAACAATTTGCCGAGCCGGTGTGCCGAACAGAGATAAAGTGGCGTCAAAACTAAAATAGTATAACCGTTAAGGATAAAATATGTCGCGAGAAATGTTGATAAATGTATCAGAGGGTGAAGAATGCCGTGTGGCTGTCATCGAGAAGGGTTCGTTGGAGGAGTTGTATATTGAACGAACGAGCTTTGTCAGCCATGTGGGCAGTATCTATAAGGGCAAAGTGATTAATGTTGAGGCGGGAATACAGGCGGCGTTCATTGATTTTGGCGCCGAAAAAAATGGATTCTTGCATATCAGCGATCTTCACCCCCGCTATTTTGGCAAAAAGGACAACGAAGAGACGATTGGCCGCCGCAAAGCCCTCGCGCAGCGGCCGCCGATTCAGAAATGCCTGAAAAAAGGGCAGGAAGTTGTCGTCCAGGTAACAAAAGAAGGCCTCAACACGAAGGGGCCGACGCTGACGACTTATATTTCGTTGCCGGGTAAGTACCT
>QNBU01000144.1 GCA_003644215.1 Planctomycetota bacterium | reverse complement strand
GCAGCTTTCTGAGGGTCGTGTTACGGATCATCAGTGGATTCTGTTTCAAAAGGCCAATTGCCGCCGCCACAGTAATCCCAATGAAGCCATTGGATTTTATAACGAGTTGATTAAATCCTTTCCAAATTCAAAATGGACGACTGCCGCAAACAGCCGGCTGAAAATGACCGAATGGAGCCAACTCAACCAGATCAGGGATTTGGCTGAAAACGAAACTGATGATACGAACAACGGATAATACATTTTATCAGGCATTGATTCTGACAGCGGATTCAAAACGGGTTGGTACTCTTTTGAAGATACTGGCTAAACGGAATTTGCGCGGGACCGTCGCGACTACGCTGAAGTCCGCGAAAATGCTGCTGGATCGTCATCATTGGAACCTGATCTTCCTCAGTACGGAGTTTAACGCGATAGCTGACCAGAAGAATGGTTTTGGGATTGTGCGGCACATTCGCGGCGACCATCCGGAGATGCCGATTGTGATGATCAGTCCGACCGATTCGTCCGAACAGGCCATCAAAGCCATGCGGTTCGGTTGTGTCGATTTTTTTACCGAACCGCTGAAGTCTGAGGCGATCAATACGGTGCTGGATGCGTATTTACCCAATCATCCGACCCATGTAATGGAAACGGTTCACTCGGACGATCAGAGAACGCATCCGATTATCGGCAGAAGCGCCGCGCTCAAGGAAACGGTCCAGATGGCCCGGTCGGTTGCCCGGACGGCGGCGCCGGTTCTTATCAGCGGGCCCAGCGGAACCGGAAAAGAACTTATCGCACAGTTGATTCACAATCACAGCCATCGTTGCAGCGGGCCGTTTGTCCAGGTCAATTGTGCCGCACTGAACGAGTCGCTGCTCGAAAGTGAACTATTCGGGCATGAAAAGGGCGCATTTACCGGAGCGGTTCTGTGCCATCAGGGGCGGATGGAAAGAGCACACGGCGGAACGATTCTGCTGGATGAGATTACGGAAACACCGCCGGCCTTTCAGGCCAAACTATTAAGAGTGCTGGAGCAGATGCACTTTGAACGGGTCGGCGGCAGTGAAAATATTCGCGCCAATGTTCGGGTTGTTAGTACGACCAATCAGGATATTCGCCAACTGGTTCAGACCGGACGGTTTCGTGCGGATTTGTATTATCGGCTTGCTGCGGTCCGGCTTCAAATTCCTTCACTGGCTGACCGCATGGATGATTTGCCCGATCTGATCTGGTGGTTTGTCAATCAGTTTGCACATGAAGCAGGGCGTGTGATTACCGCCATCAGCCGACAAACGCTTCGGATGTTTGAACTCTATCACTGGCCGGGCAATATCCGTCAGTTACGAAATATGGTGAGAACCGCGATGATTTTGGGACAGGGTCCAACCCTGTGTATCACGCAGATACCGTGGCTGGTCGAAGAAATGAAACAAACGCCACAGGCGAACGATTCCGAAACCGAATCGGGTCAATCGCCCTTACAGGAAATTGAACGACGAGCCATTTTGGCGACACTGACCCGGGCCGAGGGCAATCAGGCACAGGCCGCAAGGGTTTTGGGGATCAGTGACCGCACGCTGCGTGAGAAAGTGAAAAAATACCGTCAACAGGAACTCGTTGCGATAGCATAAGTACTTGGAAATAATCAGATATGGAAAAGGAAGAAGAAACAACGATGGCAGAGCAAAAGCAGGAACAGACAGAAAAACAGCCGCAACCGAAGAGTGAGTCGCAGACAGAACCGCAGACCCCTTCGTCCGGCGGCGGGTTTACCCTTTATACATGGTTGATTCTGGGGGCGGTTACCCTTGCCGGTTCCACAGGCGGTTTTGCCTTGTCGCAACTGGTCGGTGGGACGGTCCCGACGGATTTGGAAGCCGTCGATGAAGCGGCTAATCAGGACGATGCGATTGACGCGATGCTAGCCGAACAGACCGATCAAATGCCGTGGGTCGAAGAGTTTGAGCCGGTTCTGGCCAATCTGGACGAACCGGGCGTAACCCGTTATGTTCGTGTAACGATCACGCTGGAAATGAGTCCGGAGTTGGACGAAATCAAGGGTCGAGAATTTCTGGGAACAAAAAAAATGATGGTGCGTGATTGGCTAACCACCTATCTCGCGGGACTGAGCTTGGAAGATGTTCGCGGTTCACGAAACTTAAACCGGATCAAAAAAGATGTCCTCGAAGAATGCAATAAGCTGTTGTTTCCAAAGGGGCAACCGTTTGTGGAGAGGATTTTCTTTAAGGAGTTTGCCGTCCAGTAAGGCGACAAAAAGACGATGGATTTAGACCGGAAAAAACTGCTCAATTTGATGAATCGGATGCGTTCACAGGTTCCTCCTGAACCACCTGCGGCGGATTGTGCCGATGTTTCCTGGACCGTCCCGCATCATTTTGATGCTAATGCGACCGAACGCGTTACGGATATTGCCAATGCTCTGGCGGGGTTCATGCAGCGGACGCTGCGAGGTTTATGTGATGACACCTTTGAGGTTAAACTCAAGGCCATCACGGAGCATTATGCGTATTCTTTAGCTGAACAGATGGATGCCGATAACAGCAATCATTATTTCCTGCCGCTTTCAATACAGGGAAAAGGGCTTGTGGGTTTTGTTGACTTTCCCTTTGAAACCTGTACACAGTTGATCGCTCAAATGCTGCGGGACCCGGAAAGTGGGATCGGCGAAGAAGACACACTGTCCGCTCTGGAGGAATCCATTCTTCAGGACATCGTCATTGCGATAACCGACTCACTGCTTGAGGGTTTTTCGGCGTATGGCGAGATCATTCTTGGGAAACCAGAACAGATCGTTCACGGCCGGTGGCCATTGCCGTTTGGCCAGCTTGAAGATATGTTCCGGGTGTCATTTCAGGCCGGCAACGCGGAAACACCGTTGGAATTATCGTTGTACCTGTTGGACAGCGTGGTGGATTCGGCCGCAGGAGTCCCAATGGTTCAGATAAGCACCGAACAGAAACAAAAAATGCCTGAACAAGTTATTGAATGCCTGGGCGATGTTACGATCGAGGCCTCTGTTTGGCTCAATCCGTCGATGATGGCGTTTCAGGATATCGTCACATTGGAAAAAGGCGATTTTATTTTGCTGGATCATGCCGTGACCACACCGGTGGATGTACAAGTCAATGGGCAAGCATGTTTTAAGGCATGGCCGGCACAATCGGAAGGACGCGGAGCGATTGTCCTGACCGAGCCAAGCGTGGATTGTTAGTTACTGATATATAGAACGAAAGAGATTACAGATGGCAGATTCTGAACAGGTACAAACAGACGAACAAACAGATGAGCAGACATCTGATAAGATGCAGGCACAATCGGCAGAATTCAGCGAGGCAACCGATACGGGTGCTGATTCCGGCGAGAACCTGAACATTCTGATGGATATTCAGATGCCGATTACCGTAATCATCGGTAAAGCAGAAGTCCCCTTTAAGCGGTTGCTGCAATTAGGGCCTGATTCGGTACTGGAATTGGACAGGTTGGTTGGCCAGCCGGCGGACTTATATGTACAGGATATTCGGCTGGCAACCGGGGACATTGTTGTTGTCAATGATAATTACGGCATCCGCATCCGCGAGGTCGTCGGGTCCGAATCGGTTCAGGATATCAATGCAGCCCAAGAGGCGGTTAGCGTCTAAACATACATAACTGAAAGTTTGAGTGAATGAGCAATGAGGCACAAAAAAAATTAGCTTCCGGAACACTCGCCGAACGCATCGCTGGCAACAGTAACATTATCTTTGCGGCCGGGCTGGTAGCTATTTTAGCGACCTTACTGATCCCGCTGCCGACCTTTCTGCTGGATATCGGAATTGCTTGCAGTATTTCTTTGGCGATTGCTGTCTTAATCATTGTTCTGGGAACCAATGAGCCGCTGGAACTGTCCACATTCCCATCACTGTTGTTGATTACCACATTATTCCGTCTTTCGTTAAATGTCGCCTCCACGCGACTGATTTTACTGAACGGCAACGCCGGCGAGATCATTAATACATTTGGCGGGCTGGTGACCGGCAACAGTTTGATTGTGGGGCTGGTGATGTTCGTGATCCTGGTTGTGATTCAGTTTATTGTTATCACAAAGGGTTCCGGTCGCATCAGTGAAGTGTCTGCCCGTTTTGTTCTGGATGCCATGCCGGGTAAGCAGATGGCCATCGATGCTGATTTGAATGCCGGTCTGATTGATGAAAACGAAGCTCGCTCGCGCCGCGAGGCGATTTCGCAGGAAGCGGACTTCTACGGAGCCAT
>QNBU01000143.1 GCA_003644215.1 Planctomycetota bacterium | reverse complement strand
CCGTCGCTTCCTTTGAATATGGAGGTCTTTGTTGAGGGGAAAAAACAAGAGCTTTCCGCATGGCGGCGTCTTCCGATGAGTGAGCAGAAACCGGTTGTCGAAAGCAATATCCGGCAGATCGATGAATTGATTGCACAATACGGACAGGATGCTGCCGGGCCGCTGGAGCCGCTGAAGCAGGAAATGCTTGCCGCTATCGAACGCGGCTTTGAGGAAACAAGCACCGAAGAATCGATCCCGGAACAGCCATCCGCTGAGCAACCGGACTCCTTTGGTGGCGGCCCCGGATTTGATATGATGTTTCCGCCGCCGACCGAAAACAGAAGATGATTTCTTTACAGGTCCTTATGTCAGTTCTGCCAGCAGTTGCCCGAGGTTGACCGTCGCAAAGCCGGTGGCTGCGTCGCTGATGCCGTAGGGGATGACGAGATTGTCGGCGTGAATCAACGCCCCGCAGGAATAGACCACATTGGGGACATAGCCGGAGCGTTCTTCTTCGTTGGGGCTTAGCAGCGGCTCTCGAAGCTGTCCGATCACTTTTGAGGGGTCTTCCCTGTCAAGCAGGATGGCACCGATGCAGTATTTTCGCATGGCGCCGACACCGTGTGTCAACAGCAACCAGCCGGCATCGGTCAAAAGAGGCGAACCGCAATTTCCGATTTGTACAAACTCCCAATCATATTTAGGTTGGACAATCTGGGTTGCCTCATCCCAGAAACTGATATCGGTCGATTTCAGCAGAAACATATTTTCGCCATCGACACGGCCAATGGCGGCATAGCGGCCGTCGATCTTCTGCGGAAATAAGGCCATCCCTTTGTTGCGTGCGCATTTTCCGTGAAGGGTGTGAACTTTCGAGTATTCTCCCGGGGCCATTTCAAGAATTTGCGGCAAAATGCTGGTTCCGTTGTAGGCCGTGTAGGTACCGAAATAGCGGGTTGATCCGCCGTCATTTTCAAACCGTACCAGCCGCATATCTTCCATCCCCTGGGATTCGGTTTCGCTCAGTGGAAACAGCACCAGATTTTCGACTTCAGTGGCATACTGTCTTTCAATTTCATATTCTGAATGCGCAGCCCATAACATCAGTTCCAGCGTACGCTCATCAACCACTGCCGAATTTTCGATGCGTTTGCATCGCTCGATTTTATGCTGCAATTGAAGGGTTGAAAAAGACGCGGGCAATTCGTCCATTATCAACTGGGTCTGCTGGTTCCAAACGCCCATTTCGCTGAGTTTTCCAATAAAATTTGATTTCTCGAAAGTACGATTTTCTTTGCGTTTCAACTGACGAACTTCCAGGCCGCAGGGTTTAATCTGAATGTCGCCCTCGGGGTTCACCGTTCCGCGGCGAAAAGTGATAGAAGAAATATGCCCTTCGCCAACAACGCGCAAGCTCATAACGAATTGCAGGCATCCTTTGTCCACCTCCGGCTGCTTGATGGCCGGGACCATCGATGGGTTGAACATCGCGGCGGACTCAAAGGCGTATTCCATCGAAAAATAGGCGCCGGTCAGCAGTTTGGTCTCAAAATCGTTGTTGAAAGACATCTCGGCCTGTCGGATCGCCTTTTCGTAGTGCTTGATCAGGATTTCTGTCAGCCCCGGGTTTCCGGGAGTAAATTGCTTCAAAACCTGATTAGCCATTTCGGAAATGCGTAGCGCGTCGAGGTTTTCAACACGCCGGATAATTTTTTGTCCGCGATCTTTTCCCGGCCAGAAAAACCGTGCGATTGTTCTGCGCGGGTCCGGTTTCAGCCGGATGGGCAATCGACGCACGGAAATATTGTTTTGGGTCATATGGATAGTTCCTCATATAGCTAAGTTAATGATTTTCATTGTTACAGTTGTATTATATCGCGGGGATGCGTCCCGGACAAGAGAAAAAAACGGCCCGAGCTTTTTCTTGCCCGAAGTTCGATATTTGTGTAGAGTGAGGTGATTATCAATTGAGGTATAGAATTTTTTGAAAAACAGAAAAACAAAAACAGCCGAGATGATCGGCACTGATCTTGCGGGTCTGATAAAAGGGGATGTCCTCGTGGACATCTATAACCGCACGGTTTTCAGCACGGATGCAAGTATCTATCGCATCCTGCCGCAGTGCGTTGCCATCCCAAAGGACACGGACGATATTGTCGCCGTTGTCAAATATGCCGCGGACAACCAGATTCCTATTGCTCCGCGCGGAGCCGGCAGCGGCCTGGCCGGTGAGTGCTTAACCAGCGGGATTGTGCTGGATGTGCGGCGTTTTATGGATTCGATCCTTGAAACGGCGGACGATGGAAGTTGGGTGCGTGTTGAGCCGGGAGTGGTGCTGGATACGCTCAATCAGCATTTGTCGAAATATGGCCGCAAAATCGGGCCGGATCCGTCCAGTGGCAATCGTGCCGTGATGGGCGGCGTCGTCGCCAACAATGCCACCGGCGCCCATTCGCTGCAATACGGCTATATAGCCGATTTTGTGCAGTCGATTCGAGTGATTCTGTCCGATGGAACATGCGCCGAATTCACCGACAGCGCCGACAGCCAATCGCAGGACAGCGCCGGTCGGTACGCCCGCGCTTGTTTGGACTTGCTGGGCGACAAACAGGAACTGATCCGAAACGCTCAGCCGGCGACAAAGCGGAACCGTTGCGGCTATATGATTCAGGATATTATTCACGGGACGAAGATCAATTTGGCCAAGCTGATGGCCGGGTCGGAGGGGACGCTGGGGGTCTTTTCGGATATCACGCTGCGGACAGTCCCCGTTGCCAAGGCCAAAGGACTGGTGCAGTTCGAGTTTGGCGATTTTGAAAAGATGGCCCGTGCGGTTGGTGTGATTGTTGACGGCGGGGCCGCCGCTTGCGAACTGATGGATGGAACGCTGATCAAGATGGCCAGAGAGGCCTTTCCAAAATACTGCCGGATTCTTCCTTCCCGCTGCGCTGCCACACTGTTGGTTGAACAGGTTGGCGATGATTCGATAAGCGTCAAAGACAAAATTCTGAAAACGATTGAAGCAGTGGGGGCTTTGGCGTCGGGGCATCTGGAAGTGCTGGACGCAAAGGAGCAGGCGTTTTTATGGAAGGCCCGCAAAGATGCTGTCCCGCTGCTGAACCGCCAAAAGGGCCCCGCTCATCCGATTGCTTTCATCGAGGATGTTTCCGTCGATTATCGTCGGCTGGACGAATACATTTCCGGTTTGCAGAAAATCGGCAGACACTACGATATTCCCATGGCTTTTTATGGTCATGCCGGCGACGGCGAGCTGCATGTGCGGCCCTTTTTGGACTTGAGTTGCTCCGAAGAAGTTCGGCGGATGCAGCAGATTGCCGCTGATGTGTTTTCGCTGGCCTGGACGATGGATGGTTCGATCAGCGGCGAACATGCTGACGGTCTGCTGCGAGCGGCATTTATCGAGCGTCAGTACGGCGAAGAATACTATCAAATCCTGCGAAAGATAAAGCAGATTTTTGACCCGGCCGGACGACTCAATCCGGGCAAGATTATTAACGAAGACCCCGATGTGATGGCCAAAAACCTCCGTGCGGTTGAATTGAAAGCGGCCGACGGGTTTCAGACCGAGCTGTGTTTGGAGCCGGATGCGTTTCGCTATGAGGTCGAGCAGTGTAATGGGTGCGGCGCTTGTCTGGCTCAGGCAGCAGGTTCAAGAATGTGTCCAATCTTTCGCGGCATGAACGAGGAATTGGCAAGCTCTCGCGCCAAGGCCGATCTGCTTGCCAACTGGATGGCGGGGCGGTTGCCGCTCGCGCCGTCCGCCGCGAAGCAGTTGAAAGATGTTCTGGCATTGTGCATTAACTGCAAAATGTGTTCGGTCGAATGTCCGGCGGGAGTCGATGTGTCCAAACTGATTATTGAGGCACGAACCCAGTTGGCCCGTCAAACGGGATTTACAGCGGCTGAATTGGCCTTGTCGCATAACCGCTGGATGAGCATTCTGGCCAGTTTGTTCGCACCGTTGAGCAATTGGGTCATCGCTCTTGCGGCGACGCGATGGGTATTGCAAAAAACCATTGGCCTTGACCGCTCGCGGCGGTTTCCTCATTTTGACCGGGGCAGCTTTATTCATAAGGCCCGCCAACGGATTAAAAAATCCCCATCGCCGGACGCCCCAATCGACAAGGTTGTTTATTTTGTCGATAGCTATGCCAACTGGAATGACCACGAACTGGGTTTTTCGGTTCTGGCGCTTTTACAGAAATTGGGTATTGAAGTACAGATTCCCCCGCAACGCCCCGTTCCGCTTCCGGCGTT
>QNBU01000142.1 GCA_003644215.1 Planctomycetota bacterium | reverse complement strand
CTGAATTTTACTTCTTTTCTGTAGATACTCCAGAAGGTCCAGAGTGTAAACGCCTTCCGTATGCCCCTCTTTGGCCGGATCGTAGTAAAAGTCCAAGGGTAGCTGATAACGCTTCTGTAATTCAGATAGTTTTGAGGGCGCCCCTTTAAGAGCGATTGGCGCAAGCGGAATCTTTGTTTGTGGGCGACTTGCCGACAATGAAAATGTGACCAGCAGGCGCGGGTCCGCGGAGTCGGCGACTTGCAGCGTTCCGGTGATCTCATCCGGCATTTCCTGCGACATATAGGCCCATATCCAGACCAGCAGGGTCAAGGACACAACGACCAATAGTTTTTTCGGTCTATCACTCATATCTGCTTAGGATTCGATGCTTTCCTCTTTGCTTTCGGTTCGTGTGAGTTTTCCCAATTTTTCCAGAACCGGCGTCACTTCCACAAGTGCTGTGGTCAGATGCCGGCGAAGCTGGGCCTCTGAGATATTGCGGACCAGGGTTCCATCGCTGGCCACCGAAACAATGCCCGTTTCCTCGCTGACAACGATAACCACCGCATCCGAACCGGTCGTTACACCAACCGCCGCCCGATGCCTTGAACCCAGTCGGCCAAATCGGCTGCCAGCCTCAGCCAGCGGCAATTGAACCCGCGCCGCGACAATGCGGTCGGCCTGAATCACCATCGCCATATCGTGTAGTACCGTGCCGCCGTGAAAGATCGTCCGGATCAACTCGCTGGTTACTTTAGCGTCCACCCGAACGCCAGTTTCAATAAATTCGCCCAGCGCCACCTGCTGGGGAATCACAATAATAGCCCCGACGCGCTCAGCGGCCATCTGCGATACGGCGGTAACAATTTCCTCGACCGATCGGGAAAGTTGCTGCGGAGAGCTGGTAAAAAAACGGGCCTGCCCGATGCGGATCAGGCCGCGGCGAATCTCCGGCTGAAAGGCAGCCACGGCAATGACCAGAATCGCAATCAAAAACCCGTTATACAGATAGGCAATGCGGGTCATATCGAAGGTCTTTACTACCAAATTCAGGACCAGAGAGCCAACAACAAGGACAAAAATTATCCCGCGAAACAGTCGTTCGCCGCGAGTGCCTTCAAGAAATGTGAGAATCGCATAGACAAAAACACCGATCAATAAAAGCTCGGCAACGACAATGAGTCGCTCGTAGAGACTGATATTTAGAATATACTCGAGGATTGCGCTCAATAGCCCGCCTTCTTATCCTTAAGACCTGGGAACACATACACCTAACGCCGCCGCCAGGGACAATCCGTTTGGCAGAAGACAAAGGACTTTGGCTATCGCACTGTCAGATGGTGCATACGCCCGGGACGGTCAAACAGAAAAAATGCGTCAATATCGTCCTGCAATTGCCACCAGTCAACGCGAATCGCTTCAACATGTCGTTGGTTCACCTGTTCTTTTGTCATCCCCGGAGCGGCCAACCCCACGGCCTTTCCGGAAGAACAACCCGTCAAAGCAACAACCGCTGCCAACAGCAACAATGGAAACACCACTTGTTTTATCATCTTTAAGCCCCTGTGAAATATAATCTTATAATCATTCCATCGACCACACCCCCACCTCAACTGTAAAAATAGGGACATTCCACAGATAATTATAGCCGCCGGGAGCTGTTAAGTCAAAGAAAAACCCGCGAAACGCCAAAGCACCGGCAAGAAAAGCGTTGACTTTGCCTTAAAACCCCTTTAGACTTACGGGGCTTTTTGGTATGCACCGAAAACGGATACGGTATCGTATATATTTGGACAAGGAACATCAGAAAGGGATGGTAGAGCAAATTGACTGAAGCAATGAATATTTTACAGAAAAAACTGGACCTAAAAAATCTTGAAAAATTAACTGCCCTTAACAGCGACCGGCTTAATACCTTCGTTGCAGAGGCCATTGAGCTGACAAACCCGGACAGTGTCGCGGTCTTTACCGATTTGGTCGAAGACATCGCCGCACTCCGCGAAAAGGCGAAAACCGGCGGCGGCGAACACTCTCTGGTTACTAAAGGCCACACCTATCACTTTGACGGCCCCAAGGATCAGGCCCGTGACAAGGCCAATACCAAATACCTCTTGCCGGAAGGCATGGAACTCGGCGCCAGCTTGAACTCGACCGATAAGGCCTCCGGCTTGGCCGAGGTTCAGGGCTTTTTGAAAGATTCTTATGTCGGCAAGGAAATGCTGGTTTGCTTTTTCTGTCTTGGCCCGACAAATTCGGATTTCTCGATATCCTGTGCACAGATTACCGATTCGCCGTATGTTGCCCACAGCGAGTGCCTGCTGTACCGCCCCGGCTATGAGCAGTTTAAGAAGGTCGGCGATGGCGAGTTCTTCCGGTTTCTGCACACTCAGGGCAAAACTGACGAATCCGGATGCAGCGTCGAAGTTGATAAGCGCCGCGTCTATATGGACTTAGTTGAAAACACGGTCTATTCAACCAATACCCAATACGCCGGAAACACTGTTGGTCTCAAGAAGCTGTCGCTGCGGCTGGCGATTCAGAAAGCCGCCAAAGAGGGCTGGCTGGCTGAGCATATGTTCATCATGGGCGTCAACGGCCCGGCCGGTCGCAAGACCTATTTTACCGGTGCGTTCCCGTCGGCCTGCGGCAAGACATCAACAGCGATGCTGCCGGGCCAGACGATTGTCGGCGATGATATTGCCTACCTGCGAAAGAAGGACGGCAAGATGATGACGGCTAATGTCGAGCAGGGCATCTTCGGGATTATCGAAAATGTCAATGCCGATGACGACCCCGTCATTTTCGAGTCATTGAACAGCCCGGGCGAAGTGATCTTTGGTAATGTGCTGATCTCAGACGGAAAACCGTACTGGATGGGCATGGGCAGCGATATCACCGCCAGCGGCACCAACTATCAGGGCGACTGGAACCCCGGCATGACCGATGTGAATCCGTCGCACAAAAACGCCCGTTACACCATTCAACTGAACGCACTCGACAATGTGGACCCCGAACTGGAAAACCCCAACGGTGTCGTTACCGGCGGCATCATCTACGGTGGCCGCGACAGCGATACGCAGGTACCGGTCGAGCAGGCATTTGACTGGACCGAGGGCATTATCGCCAAGGGCGCTTCGATTGAGTCCGAAACCACCGCCGCGACACTGGGTGCGGCCGGCGTGCGAACCTTTAACATCATGGCCAATCAGGACTTTGTCTCGATTCCGCTGGGTCAGTATATCCAGAATAATCTGGACTTTGCCAAGGGCGTGGATGATGTTCCGCCGATCTTCTCGACGAACTACTTCCTCAAGGGCGACGACGGCGAATTTCTCAATGGCAAGCTCGATAAGATGATCTGGGTGCTGTGGGCGGAACTGCGGGTCAACGGCGATGTCGAAGCCATCAAGACCCCAACCGGATGGATTCCCAAGTACGAGGATCTGGCTCCGCTGTTCAAAGAGAAACTGAATAAGGACTATACTCAGCAAGAGTATGTCCAGCAGTTTACGGTCTGCACGGCGAACCTGCTGGCCAAGTACGACCGCGTCGAAGCGATCTATCGTGAAAAGGTCGCCGATACGCCGCAGCTGGTTTACGACACATTTGATGCGATTCGCAAACGCTTGAAAGATTTGCAAGCAGCCAAGGGTGACAGCGTCAGTCCGCTGGATCTGTAACTGGGAACGCGGGCGTCCCGCCCGCACAAAAGCGCGGGATCGCAAGATCCCCGATGATAACGCGATCGGGCGGCTTGTGCCGCTGGGCTATTGTTAGCAAAAAATCAAAAGGGACGGCCTCGCAGCCGTCCCTTTTTTGTTACAGGAAAACCGATAAAACAAACTTTTATGCCAAGCCAAATACAAAACCAAAACACGGCCAAGCAGAGCTTGACCGACGCCACCCATTTGGGATACAATGACACCCCAACCAAGCCGCCAGAAGTTATGGGTGTAGTTTCGGTTTACCATAACTTTCTGACGATAACCAGAACATAGGAGATGAAATGGACAAGGTAGCGCTTACAGCACGGATTAAGGAATCGTCGTATCTGGAGGGAGATTTTCTTCTTCGCAGCGGCAAACGCAGTAAATACTATATGGATAAGTACCTTTTCGAGACCCAGCCGGATATCTTGAAGGCACTTGGCGTTGAATTCTGCAAACACCTGACCGATGATGTTACACTCATCGCCGGGGCGGCGTTGGGCGGGGTGGCGCTGGCCGCGGCGACGGCGATGGAAGCCAACCTGCCGTGGATCATCGTTCGCAACAGTAAAAAGG
>QNBU01000141.1 GCA_003644215.1 Planctomycetota bacterium | reverse complement strand
CCGATAACAGAAAAGTGCGTTTTTGTTTTGAAAATTAGCATTTTAGTCATTCGATATTATTTAGCATTTAGATTTTAGTGCTTAGAATTTCAGCGTGATTTTGTAATAAATCGCGCTGTCGTACTAAGATATCTATTTTTTTGCCTCGAAAGCTGACAGTCCCGTCAGTTTTCGCGAAAATCGTATAATCCTTGCCCATGCCGACATTAAAGCCCGGATGAAATTTCGTGCCGCATTGACGAACAATAATCGCTCCGGCCTTGGCAAACTGCCCGCCATAGAGCTTTACGCCGCGATATTGCGGGTTACTGTCGCGTCCGTTTCGTGTCGAACCACCTGCTTTTTTATGAGCCATAATCCACTTTCCGTGTCAAAAACCGTAATTTGCTTACAAACTATAACTTATTGCATTTCCAAGAACCCTATACCATAGCGATTTGGGACGACCCCGTCCAGAAAAAAACCAAAAAAACACCCTATTTTTATTGAACAATTATACCCCTATGGGGTATAGTAAGGGAGCTCAAAATCATAGTTTTGTAGAAAGTGAGTGATGATGTCGGTAAACCCAGACCATTCAGATACACTTTCGGCCCTGCGGCGGATTGAGGGGCAGGTTCGCGGCATCCAGCGGATGGTTGAGGAAAAAAAGTACTGTATCGATATTCTCAACCAGATCGCCGCAGTCAAAGGGGCGTTGGGAGCTGCTGAAAAACGCATTCTTGAACGCCACTTCCATCATTGTGTTAAAAACGCCATGGCCGGTTCGTCCGATACCGACGCCGCCAGGAAAATCAGCGAGATCATGGACCTCATCAACAAGCGGATTTCTTAAGATGATATTTTCAGATTTGCATCCGGTTTTTTTGCGGGACAGTATTTCATAGTCGCAGAATAGGAAACAAGGGGTTGCTGGTTTCTTTGAAAAGAGTATGCTTATGAAGAGAATTATATTCATCGTTGCTGCGGCGAGTGTTTTTGGGTCCGCATTTTGTCAACCGGCCGCAGCCGATCCCAACAGTCCGGGGTCGCTTGCCGACTATCTTCGCATCGCCGCAACCAACAATGCCGGTCTTAAGAGCAGCTTCGAGCGGTGGCGGATGGCCGTTGCGAAGATTCCACAGGCCAAGGCGCTGGCCGACCCGCGCTTCACCTACGGGTATTTTATCGAAGAGGTCGAAACCCGCACCGGCCCGCAAAAGCAGCGGCTCGGTCTTTCGCAGGCATTCCCCTGGTTTGGCGTGATCGAAGCTCGCAGCGGTGCGGCGGCGACGGCGGCCCAAGCGGCTTACAAACGCTATGAGGGCGATAAGCTCAAGTTGTTCAGGCAGGTCAAGAACGCCTTTTACGAATACGGTTACCTGTATGAGGCCACGGAGATCGCCCGGGAAAATCTGGAACTGCTCAAGCATTTCGAGCAGGTGGCCCAGGTGCGTTACCGAACCGCCGCCGCGAGTCATCCCGATATCATTCGGGCACAGATCGAACTGGCCATGCTGGAAGATCGTTTGACCGGGCTGGAGAATATGCGCTCGCCGATTGCCTCGGGGCTAAACGCATTGCTGAATCGGGATATCACAGCATCGCTTGACTGGCCGCAGCGGACCGATACTGTCGCAGCGGTTGTGGACGAAGCAGCGGTTACCATGCTGATTGCTGAACGGAATCCTGAAATAGCGGCTCTGCAGCAAGACATACAATCGTCGCGGCATCGACTGCGGCTAGCGCAAAAACGGTACTGGCCGGATGTAACGCTGGGGGTGGACTGGATACAGACCGACGAGGCGCGGGCCGATGGCGTATGGGGGTCGGGTCGTGATCCGGTTATTGCGATGATGTCGTTCAATATCCCGCTGTGGGGCAATAGTTACAAAGCCGGCGCCCAGCAAGCACGGGCATCGATGCGGTCGGTTCGCCAACAGAAAGAACAGATGCAGCTTGACCTGTCGGCCAGGGCGGCGGAGATTTTTTACAGAATCGCCGAAACCCGCCGCAAGGCCGCGCTGTATGAAAACACGCTGATTCCGAAGGGCAAAGAGATGGTGAATGTATCGGAGTCATCGTATCGAACCGGCGGGGTTGATTTTTTGAACTTGATCGACGCCCAGCGCAAACTGCTAACCTTTGAAGTAGCTTACCAGCGAATCCTGACAGACCATTTGCAGGCGCTGGCGGAGTTGGAAACATTAACCGGCGGGGCGATCCCGCTGAAAGCAAATTAAAAAACAGTTGTAACATTTTAGCGAAATACGAATGTGCTGTAAGAGTTCAAGCTTTAGCTTGAGAGGTTGCAAATATGAAGAAAATATCCGGAAAATGCGTTTGGACGATTATCCTGCTGGTTGCGATAGGTGTCGTATTTTTTGCGATGGGGTATTTGCTGCATGGATTACGGTCCGGCACGCAGGTTGCCGATATGAATGAAGATGCGGCGAAAACGATGTGGACCTGTTCGATGCATCCGCAGGTACAGCAAGCCAAACCCGGCAAGTGCCGACTGTGTGGGATGGATCTGATCCCGCTTACGCCGGATGCTGATGATGGCGGCGGGCTGTCGCGGATGATTTCGTTTTCGCCCGAAGCGGTCAAGCTGATGGAAATACAAACCAGTGTGGTTGAGCGAAAAACGCTTTCGCATCAGGTGCGGCTGGTCGGCAAGATCGCTCTGGATGAAACTCGGACAAAAGCGATCACTGCGTGGGTTCCCGGACGAATCGAGCGACTGTTCGTGGACTACACCGGAATCGTCGTGCGGGCTGGCGACCACATGGTCGAGTTATACAGCCCGGACCTGATTACGGCGCAAGCGGAATTTTTGCAGTCATCGGAATCCGCCCAAGGGCTAAGCGGCTCATCGGAACGGGTGGCCGATTCAATTCGCCAGACGCTGCAAGCCGCGCGGGAAAAACTGGCTCTGTTGGGGTTGACCGAAAAGCAGATCGCCGATATTGAAACAGCGGGCGAGCCGCTGGATCGACTGACGATCTATGCACCGATTGGCGGGGTTGTGATTGATAAGAAGGCAACCGAGGGAGCGTATGTCAAAACCGGCACACCGATTTATACGATTGCGGATTTGTCGAAGCTCTGGGTGATGCTGGATGTCTATGAATCCGACCTGCCGTGGATCCAGTATGGTCAGACGGTCGAGTTTTCGACGCAGTCGCTGCCGGGTGAGGTCTTTACCGGTCGGGTCAGTTTTATCGATCCGGTGCTGAATGATCGGACGCGTACTGTTAAAGTTCGTGCGGTGATTGAAAACACGCGCGGCAAGCTCAAACCCAACATGCTTGTCCATGGATATGTCAAAACACCGATTACCGAACAAGGCCCGGCGATGGCGATCGACCTTGTGGGCAAGTGGATTTGCCCGATGCACGGCGAGATCGTTAAAGAGGCGCCCGGGGCATGTGATATTTGCGGGATGGATCTGGTATCCGCCAAATCGCTTGGCTATACGGCCGCAACCGATTCAACGCCGCCGTTGGTGATTCCGGTCTCGGCGGTATTGGTTACGGGCAGGGCGCTCGATAAGGGGGTGGTTTTCGTGCGGGTCGAAGGAGCCGATAAGCCCACCTTTATCGGCAAGGAAATTACACTGGGGCCGCGGGCGGGGGATTATTACATTGTCCTGTCCGGCCTGATGGCCGGTGAGCGAGTGGTTACCAACGGCAACTTCAAGATCGATTCAGAAATGCAGATACAGGCCAAACCCAGTATGATGTCGCCGCAGGGCGGAAATCCCGCGCCGACCCACCACGATCACGAAAAGAGGATGAATGAAAAGCCGGAAACAACGGCCCCCAAAGAGCAGACGCTCTGTCCGGTGATGGGCAATCCGATTAACAAAGAAAGCTTTATTGAATACAAGGGTAAGAAAGTTTATTTCTGTTGTGGCGGTTGCGACAAGACATTTCTGGCCGATCCGGAAAAGTATCTACCCAAACTGCCGCAGTTTCAACAGACCAAGACAGAAAACGAACATGCAGGACATAATCATTGAAATGAAAATGAATGAAACATTGAATAAGCAGGATAAGCCCAACGCCGGCTTGCTGGCCGGTGTGTTGTGGTTTTGCCTGAACAACCGGCTGGTCGTCTTCCTGTTGGTTGTCGCCGTGGTTTTAACCGGCATTGCGGTCGCACCGTTTGATTGGGACATCGATTGGCTGGCGCGTTCACCTGTTTCTGTGGATGCGATACCCGACATCGGCGAAAACCAGCAGATCGTCTTTACCCAATGGCCCGGCCGCAGCCCGCAGGATATT
>QNBU01000140.1 GCA_003644215.1 Planctomycetota bacterium | reverse complement strand
GGACGGGGCCGTTCAACAGGCGGTTCAAATGGAAGCACAGCAGGTCTGCCCGCTGGATATGAAGCACAGTGTCCTGGATTTTCAGCTTATCGAAGCGCCACAGCCCGCCTCGGCCGCGGTGGCCGCAAAAGCGGCTGCTCGGCAGGGTGTGATGACGGTGGCAACTGAAAACGCCATCCGACAACAGACAGAGCTGTTGACCCAAGCTGGAGCAACTACGGCGATCGTGGATGTCAATGCCTTGGCGATGCTGAATTGTCTAAGTGAACTCGAACAGTTGGATGAGCAGGAAACCGTCGCGGTGATCGATGTTGGTAATGCGACGAGCAATGTCGTGGTTTACGGACAGGATGGGCTGCCGTTTGTTCGGGATATTAACATTGCCGGTGCGAGTATTATTCAGGATATTAGCCGCCAGAGGGAACTTCCCGAAGAGCAAATTCGCCGGACATTCGCACAGGGGCAATCGTCCGATCAGCTGGACAGCAAGCTGCTGCTGGCGATGAGCAATGCGATCAGGCCTTTGGTCAACGCGATCAACGAAACGCTGAGGTTCTATTCGTTCCAGGAAAAAACATCCGGTGTTGACCGCATTTTTTTATGCGGTGGCTTTGCATTAATTGAGGCGTTCGTGGAATTTCTGACAGATTCCGTGGCAATGCCGGTGGCTCTACTGAATCCGTTTTCAACCATTCTGTACGACTCGGATACGGCTATAAACAAAACACTGAAAAAAGACGGCCCGGCCTTTGCCGTTGCCGCAGGTCTTGCGATGAGGACACGATAACTATGTTTGCAATTGACTTACTCAAAGGAAAAGGATTGCCCGAAGAAATCGATCTGAAAAGATTGCTTCTCAGGGTCGTGCCGATACTAATTCCGATACTGGCCATCACGGTGTTCGGCTCGGCATACCGGTATGATCGCACCACATTGTGGACGCAGCAGCAGCTCCTGCACAGCAATCAACAGCAGCTTGCGACCCATACGGGCGATGTGGCCGAATATAACAGGATCAATGCGAAGATTAAAGGGATGAAAAAATGCCTCAACGATATTTCCAAGGCGATGGTCTATCGCATCCAGACCTCTGAGGTGCTTGTCGAGTTGGTGCAGGCGCTGCCGGAAAACATTTTCATTTATGAAATGAATCTGGACCGCAGCGCTGCTCAGAAGAAGATTCAGAATCCAGATTCCGGCGAAGTCAAGCAGCGGCTGACGGTTCACAGAAAGCTGAAGCTGGTTTTGTGTGGACACAATGCGGACCAAAGCGATGCGGCGGTTCACGGCTATGTCAATGCCCTTAAGCAATCGCCGCTGCTGGCTGACTTCTTTACCGAGATCAAACCCTCGGCGAGGCAGCAGGGCGAGGTGGATGGTCGGTCCGCGATTTACTACGAAATTGAATGTGTGCTTCGAGAACAGGGCGAATAATGAAATCAATAATCAAATGCAGTCGATACACAATCGTAACAGCAGCCGTGTGGGCTGTTTCAGTGGTCCTTCTTGGCGGCGGCTATGCCTTGCTCTATGCGCCGCAGCAGGTCATGGCCACTCAGGTAAAAAAACAATGCGCCGAAAGTCAATCAGCACTGGAGCAGGCACAGTTGGTCGCCCGTGACAAGACCAAAGCCATGCAAAAGCAGCAATGTGAAGACATCAACCAACTCATCTCTGGCTTCTCAATACCACAGAATGCGACTACGGAGCTTGTTTTTGAGATCGGACGGATTGCCCAGGAGCTGCGGCTCTCAGAGTTTTCGAGCAAAAATCAAAAAAAGAAAAACTATACAACCGTCGGTAAAAGTACATTCGTCTCCGAGGTTTGGTTAAAGGTGGAGTTTCAGGCGACATTCGAACAATTCGCACAGTTTATCAATCGGCTTGAGTCCCACAGCCCCGTTGTCTTTGTTGAGGAGATTTCCTTTCGGCGGGGATCGCAGAGCGACAAGAGCCACAAAATGTCATTACAATTATCCTTTTTGGCAGAGACGAGAGCGAAAAACAAAACGGTTGCTGCGGCAATACATTGATCCGACTGTCGCGTTAGGAATACGCGGCGGATAACGAGACAGGAAAAAGAGACAGTGAGAACCATTGCGATTACAAATCTGAAAGGCGGCTGCGGCAAGACCACCACCTCGGTGAATCTGGCGGCGGCGCTGGCCATCAAGGGCTACCGGACGCTTTTGATTGATCTGGACCCGCAGGGCCACGCAACGCTTGGTTTTGGGGTCATTCCGGAAAATCAAAAGCGAACCATCCATGATGTGATCGTCAATCCGAAGGTTTCCCTGCCAAAGGTTCTGGTTCAGACCAATATATCCAAGCTGCTGCTGGCGCCAAGCAATGTACTGCTCTCCGGTGTCGAGGCCGCATTGATGCAAATGAAAGATCGCGAACATGTCCTGCTGAATCGTCTGCAGCGGTACGAACGGTATTTTGATTACTGCATCATTGATTGTTCACCGTCGCTGAGTTTGCTGACACTCAACGCTTTGGATGCGGCCACCGAGGTCGTCATCCCGATGCAGACGCATTATTATTCAATCGAGGGTCTCAAGCAGGTCATGGAGACATTGGGTGTTGTTCAAAAACGGTTCAATCCATTGTTGGACATTCGGGGTATTCTGCTGACCCTGGCCGAACACGGCACGGTTCTCTGCAAAGATGTCGAAGAGCAGATGCGGGACTACTTTGGTGCGTTGGTGTTAAAAACAGTGATTCATCGGAATATTCGATTGGCCGAAGCCCCCGGCGCCGGCGAATCGATACTGACCTTTGATGAGAATAATTCAGGTGCAATAGAATATATGCAATTAGCGGAAGAGATTTGCTATGAGAAAATCCGGCTTACACAAACAGATTTCGTCCATATTTGACGGTGTCCCCACTCCGCTCAACAGCACGCTGACCGAAGAGTCAGAGCCGTCTGATGAGTTGGTGGGACCACGGGTCCAGGACGCGGCTAAACAGGAACCTCGGCAGGAAACATTGCCGCAACCCTCCGGTCCCTCGTTGGTGCAACGGATGACCGCCGACGGGTCGGATGCGTTAGAGAGCGATCCGATTCCGGTCTTGCAGGTCGGACGACCGATGCCGCTGTCAAAATCCAAAGCGATATCCAAGTCCACTATGGGGCCGGGGCTTTCAACGCGGATTAAGAAAATGGTTTTTGGTTCCCACTCTTCGCTTGACCCGCATCAGAAAAAAGCGGCCACGCTGGTAGGGATTCTCTCGTTGGTGTTTGGGGTTGTCATGTTTGTTTCGCTGGGAGGCGTTGGCAAGACACACCCCGCCGATGCAGATACCGCAAGTGGTGATCACCCAACCCAAAGCCGAGCGACAAAAAAGACAGCACAGCAATGGAAAAGCCCCAATCCCCTGCCGCAGAATCTGCGTAACGCAACCTCACCGAAAGTGATTCGTTCCGGCGCCCAACAGGAAGGAACGAGTGCGGAAACCGGAGCGCTGGTAGTTAAGGGAATTGTATTTAGTAAAAACAAACCTTCGGCAATTATCAATAATCAGATTTTGTCTGAAGGACAATCGTTCCGTGGGATTATGATTATTAAGATCACCAAAGAAACCGTGGAATTTGAAGCGAACGAAAAACGCTGGACCCAGTTCGTTCAGCGCTAACATCGAATAAACTGCGATATGGATAATAACCGAAAGGAAAAGACAATGAAAACGACAGGAGCTTGGAAACCAGCCGTCCGATATGGCGTGATATGGGTGTTGATAGCGGCATCTTTGGCGTTGGCGGCGGACAACGCCGTTAAGCCGGAACTGCTTAGTCCCGTCCAGCAGCGCATGCAGCAGGAAATCAGCATAGATTTCAAGGACACACCCATCGACGATGTGTTGATGATTATGGCCAAGCAGGCCGATGTGGACATCATCAAAAGCCCGAAAGTCATCGGAACCGTTACCGCGACGCTGACCGATATTCCTCTGGCCGAAGCGCTGACGAGTATCCTTGAGTCGCATGGCTATGCCTATGTAACGACAGACAATGTCATCCGCGTGGTTCCCAAAGACGAAATTTTTGATGTTCGTGAAAAGCTCATCAGCCGTGTATTCCGCATCACCTATGCCGATGTCAAGGATGTCGAGGGGGCTTTGAGGCAGTTTATTTCTGACCGGGGTGCGATTTCCTCCAATCCCGGCACGAGCAATATTATTGTTACAGATACCGAGAGCAAGGTCAAAGCGATCAATTCCTTTATCGAAGAGATTGACCGCATCACCCCGCAGATTCTCGTCGAGGCCCAAATTTATGATGT
>QNBU01000139.1 GCA_003644215.1 Planctomycetota bacterium | reverse complement strand
TATCGGTAAAAGCGAAAGCGTTTCGCCCGTTTCGCGTCGGCAGCACACAGTCGAACATATCTACGCCGGCCCGCACCGCTTCGACAATATCCACCGGCATCCCCACGCCCATCAGGTAACGCGGTTTATCTTCCGGCAGCATCGCGGCGGTATGCTCAACGGTTCGGATCATGTGGTCATGACCTTCACCGACGCTCAAGCCCCCGATGGCGTATCCGTCAAAATCCATCGGTATCAATTCCCGCATGCAGTCGCTTCGCAGCTCCAAATCAACGCCGCCCTGAACAATCCCGAACAGCCGTTGTTTTTCGTTGGCGTGCGCGTCTTTGCACTGTTTGGCCCATCGAACCGTTCGCTCGACCGCCTTTTTCAGGCGATCCGCCGGACACGGCCACGGTGTGCATTCATCAAAACACATAATTACATCGGCGCCGAGGCGATTTTGCGTCTGCGTAGCGACCGTGGGGTCGAGGTAGATTTTCGCTCCGTCGATATGGCTGGCGAATTCCACGCCGTCATCGCCGATACGGTTCAGAGTACTCAACGAAAACACCTGGTAGCCGCCGCTGTCGGTTAAGATCGGCCCGTCCCAGCCCATTAACCCGTGCAAATCGCCCAGCGATTCAACGACATCTGTTCCCGGCCGAATCACCATATGATAGGTATTGGCCAGCACGATCTGTGCCCCGGTGGTTGCAAGCTGGGCCGGCGTAATCCCTTTGACGCAGCCGCGCGTTCCCACCGGCATAAACACAGGGGTTTGGACAACTCCGTGTGCCGTCAAAAGTCGGCCGCGTCGCGCTCGGCTGTCGGTATCCTGATTGATCAGCTCATAAGATTTCATAGTTCGGTCGTCGTTTTGGCAGGGGTTATCGTTACCCGTTTGGAGCCGGGGAAATAGTAGCTTAGGATGTCTTTATAGGTTTTTCCCTGCCGAGCCATCCCTTGTGCGCCGCATTGACAAAGCCCTGCGCCATGTCCGAACCCCAGCCCGTTTTGGAACGAAACTTTGTTTCCATTTTTTTCCACAGTGAAAATCGCGCTTTTAATTTTCCGGCCTGTTGGGTCAAGCGTCAGGCGAAAATCTTCGCCGCGAACGGTATCGGTTGCGGCGTTTTTCCCGATCAGTTTCACACGAACAACTCGACCTTTGTACCCGAGTTTTGAAACTTTGAAATTCGATATCCGCTCAAGTTTTTCAAGAGCCGGATACCGCCGCATCAGTTTTTCGCTGATCTGCTGCATGGTCATCGTAACGGGCTTCCAGTAATAATGACTGTGCCGAGCCACGCCTGCGCAGTCTCTGCATCGAACGCCGCCAAGTGGGGCGACTCGCTCACCGCCGAAGACATTCTCCGCTGCTTCGGTATGTCCGCCACACGAACTGCTGTAGTAAGTGGCAATGATAAGGTCTCGCCCGTCGTCTGCCGGCGCCACGAGAACCTCGCCCGCCGTTGCCAAAACGGCTGCACGAACGGTCTGGGTTTCGGCTTCCAGCCCACGGTAAACCTGACTGGATTCCGACTGCGTCAGGTCCCAACTGCGGCGTTGTCCGAATCGGTCTTTGATAAAAAGACAATAGGTTCGCGACGCAACCGCTTGGGCCTTCAACGCTTCGGGCTCCCAGTAACTCGGCATTTCGGCGCCGATTACGCCGAAGAGATACGATTCCAACGGAACGAGATTGACGGCCTCAAAGACCTGCCCGTCTTCATCGGCACGCAGCCGCAAATGTCCGCGGTACGGTTTGTCATTGATTCGGAATACGAACGGTTCGTGGGGTCGGATCAGCACCTCGCCATCGAAACGGTGTTCGCCGATCACCAGTGTTCGGCCTGAAACCTGTACGACGAACGGTTCATCACTTCGAAAGTTCGCCATCGCTCCACTGCCGACATCTTCGATTTCAAAACCGCTCATCGAAGCCACTGTACACATTCTTAGATTGCCAAAGAGCAACACCCGCACCCATGTCTGCCTGGGGCTGTCGATACCGGGCGTCGTTTCAACGGGCCGACGGCGGCATCCCGCTGCCGACAGCATACATATCACACAGGCCCACAATGCCAGGTTTTGGTAAGCGTGGGGCCTGCGAATGCTTTGCTTGTAAGTTTTCATTCCTTTAAGACGGATGCGTAAGCTGCTCAAGAGGGCTATTCGAGCGTGCGAAGGCCCAATCCAAGACCTTCCAGCGACTCTTTGATTTCGTTTAAGCTCGTTACACCGAAATTCTTGCAGCCCAGCAGTTCTGCTTCTGTTTTGCTGATCAGTTCCAGGACGGTCTTAACGCCAAGCCGCTCTAACGCCCGCCGTGCGCGTACCGAAAGGCCCAGTTCGCCCATTGTCTTGTTCAGTATTTCCGGGCTGGCCTTACTGGCGATTTCCGGATCGATTATGCCGGCGGCATCCTTATCATCGTCTATCGCCATTCCCAGCCGCATTTCTTTGATTTCGAGAATCTCCTTGATCTCCTGCAAACTGGTCTCACCAAAGTTCTTATAAGCGAGCAACTCCGATTCGCTGGTTCTCAGCAGGTCGCCTACGGTGTGGATATTCATCTTCTTGAGACAATTCCGGCTGCGAACCGACAGTTCGAAATCGGAGATGGGAATTTCAAGAATCTTATTCTGGTGGCTCCGTTGTTTTTCCTTTTCTTCATCATAGACCATTGTTTTAGCACTGGTGATGTCTTTGGCGAATAACTGCGCCTTTGCATGGTTCGGATGCGATTTCAAAACGCTTTCGGCGCAACACGATGCCTTGTCATACTGACCTGCGTCCTCGTAGAGAACCGCCAGATTGAGCAGGCCGTTTACATGGGCCGGCGACACCAGCACCAGTTCCTTGTAGTAATGCGCCGCTTCCTGTTCATCGCCGCGAAGGTCGAATGAATAGGCCAGAGCGAAGAGGGCCTTGACATGCGAGTGGTCCAGATCAATGGCGAATTCATATTCATTCATCGCCTGTTCATAGTTGCCCAGACAGTCTTGTAGTTTGCCCTTTTGGTAATGGTATTCGGAGCTGACATTTTCAAAATTGCCGCAGTTGGCCAACTCTTTTTCGCACGCTTCGAGATTGCCGGCCAGTCGATAAGTTTCGCATTTTTCCATTGTTGCCGCCGGCCCGTCGCTTTGCCGGCCCGCTGCGTCAAATGCTTTAACGGCCTTGTCCATTTCGCCGAGCTTGCGTAATGCGTATCCCAATGCCATCTGCTTTTGGGTACAGTCGACGCCCTTTTTCAGCAGATTGACGGCTTCGGCCGGTTCACCGCACAGCAACAGGGCGATTCCCTTTGCCAGGGCGTCCTTTTGCTCGGCAGTTTCGGCTCGGAATTGGAGCTGATTGGCTTCGCTCGAATTGACATACCGCCACAGTGCTTTGATCTCATCAAAACTCGGCAGTTCTTTCTCAAATAGGTTTACAGGTGCATCAGCTAAAGATACCATTTGCCTTGGCTCCTCGAATAGGATGTTCTTTCTTCATTAACAGACCCAAAATACCGCAAAAACGCCCTGTTCCTGCGGGTATTGAAATCATACACAACAGCTTTTCCAGAAAGTGGAAACGGCGCATTATACCCATCTGTAAAAGATTTGCAATAGGAATTTTACGCAAAAAACAGCTATTGTGGGTGTATAATAGGGAGGAGCTTCGAAGTTCCAACTGCGCACTTCCAACCCGATTTTGAGTTGTTAAAATAGGTCGTTTATGAAAAACCGCCGCAATTGCCGATACTACAACGGTATCGATATAAATCTAATGAGAGGATATTGAATATGGACATAATTTCACTGTTAGCCACTGTTTCAGAGCAGACGCCCGCCGTATCGTCGCTGCTTGATGTTGATGAAGCCAAACTGTCGCTCTATACGCTGATCAGCGAAATGCACTGGCTTTTTGCGATGCTCCTGCTGTCTGTGGGGGTGGTTTATATGCTCTACGGCTGGCGTATCTTTCGTGCGCTGGTGGTGATCAGCTTTGGATTTATCGGGATGTTTTTGGGGATGCTCTCCGCCGATAAGCTGTCAACCAGCGAACATGCCCTTATGTGGGGTGGGATTATCGGGATGGCGCTGTTTGCGGCGGTCGCGGTTCCGCTGATGAAGTGGTGTGTATCAATTCTTGGCGCGATTGCCGGCGGCGTCTTAACTTCCGGTATCTGGATCGCCCTTGATCTGTCGGACACCTATTTGCTCGCCGGGTTTATTGGCGGGTTTATCGCCGGTGGGCTGATCTCGTTTATTATGCTGAAGGTTTCGGTGATGTTGTTTACCAGTTTGGGCGGTTCGCTTATCACGGTTACGGGCCTGCTG
>QNBU01000138.1 GCA_003644215.1 Planctomycetota bacterium | reverse complement strand
TGGCCAGCAGGTCATCGACCATTAATACCTTTGTGCCTGATACAACTGCATCGGTATGGACCGTTACAGTGTCCTGTCCGTATTCCAGACCATAACAAACGCTTTCGGTGTAATAGGGCAACTTACCTGCTTTTCGAATCGGCACAAACCCAACATTGAGTGCCTTGGCAACAGCCGAACCGAAAATGAACCCCCGGGCCTCCACCGCCGCGATCACATCAATGCCATTGCCCTGAAACGGCTCGGTCAATCGTTCGATCGCACATGCCAATGCCCGCGCATCCGCCAGCAGCGGCGTAATATCCCGAAACAAAATTCCCAGCTTCGGAAAATCCGGGATGTCCCGAATAAATTGTCTCAAATCCAACGATTTATTTTTCATGGAAAACACCTATATACATTTGCATAACATTTTAGCCGTGCTGTCGCAACACGCCGTAGGAGTTCACACTTTAGTGTGTAAAAAAAGAAACCAATCTAAAGCTTGAGCTCTTACAATCCATTCGCCAATAAAAAAGGCGAAATCCGATGGGACTTCGCCTTGTCAGTGGTTCGCCTTTTGTCCGCTATGCCATCAAAAGCTCGTTCAATTGGGCAAGGGCATTTTTTTGTAACTGACGAATGCGTTCCCGCGTCAGTCCCAGTTCGGCTCCGATCTGCTTGAGAGTCAGCGGCTCGGCACCATGCAGGCCGAATCTCAGACGCAACACCTGGGCCTCCCTCGGATCGATCTCATCCAGCAACTGCAATGCTTTTTCCAACTCTTCATGGGTTCCGAGATATTCCTCAGGCAAGACAATTGTATCATCTTCAATCGCTTCGTCAAGGCCGGCGTTCTGTTCGGAAGAGTCGTGCTGAAACCCTGTGTCCACCACCGCAACGATATCGCGAATCGCCCGCGCCTTTTTCAACGGCACTTTCATCGCGGTAGCCATCTCATCCAGACTCACCGTGCGGCCCAAGTGGGATTCCTGTTCCGCGTAAATTTGCCGCCATTGGTTAATTAACTCAACCATATAGGTCGGGATATGGATCGGCTGCGAATTACTCAAAATCGATCGCTTGATCGACTGCTTGATCCACCAGGCCGAATAGGTGCTAAATCGCACTCCATGGTCGGGGTCAAATGTATCCACTGCCCGCATCAGGCCCAGATTGCCCTCTTCGATCAAATCGCCCAAAGTCAGGCCGCGGCCGGAAAACTTTTTGGCGATATTCACGACCAGCCGGAGATTGCTTCGGATAAGCTGATCGCGGGCGCCGGGGTCATTTTGTTCAAGCACCGCCGTGGACAGGGATTTTTCCTGCTCCCAGGTCAGCAGCGGAGCGGCGTCAATTTCGCTCAGGTATTCTTTTATGGTTGCATCAAAAGCCATTGTTAATCACTCCTGTTGTGCATTCAATTCCATTTTTACTGTAACAGGCCCGTCATATTATAGGGCTAACAAAGCGTGCCGCTTGCGAGCGACACGCCCTGTTAAAGTGTATCGACCATCCAATGCCCGCAATTAACTCCACAACCGCTCTATACAGGCATTTATTGGCAAAAAGCGTCTATGCTTCCTTGTCGTCAGGTTTCTGGGTCGGTAGCGAGATATTCAGCGAATCGGGCATCAGGTCGCCGTCGAGTCCGCCGCGGCGGTCGGACGATTTGTCCTCGATGTCCTGAACCGGAGCATCCGCAGTGCCGCCCTCTTCGGCGGCCTTGTCTTCGGCGGCCCACTGGACACGACGCAAGCTCAGCCCGATCTTACGGGAGTCGGTATCGACCCGGAGAATCTTCACCTCAAGTTCGTCGCCCATCTTAACGACATCCTGCGGCGAATCGACCTTCTCATCCGACAGCTCGGAAATATGCAGCAGCCCTTCCAGCCCCTCTTCCAGCTTGATAAAGACGCCGAAATTGGTCAGCTTTGTAACCGCACCCTTGACGACCTGTCCCGGCATATAGGTCGCCGGAATGGCTTGCGCCCACGGATCCTCGGTCATTTGCTTAATACCCAGTGAAACGCGGTGCTTTTCCTCATCCACTTCAAGCACCAAGGCCTTGATTTCCTGTCCCTTTTGCAGTGCTTCGCCGGGATGATTGAACTTCTTGGTCCAGCTCATATCAGATATGTGGATCAGTCCGTCAATACCCGGTTCGATCTCTACAAACGCGCCGTAGTTGGTCAAGCTGGTTACCGTGGTGGTAACAATCGTGCCGACCGGATATTTCTGACTGGCCACGGACCATGGATTGGTCTCAAGCTGCTTGATACCCAGCGAAATCTCCTGCTTGTCCTTGTTGATGTCGAGAACCTGCACTTGGATTTCCGAACCTAACTCCAGGATGTCGGCGGGGTGGCCAATGCGTTTGGTCCAGCTCATCTCGCTGATATGGATCAGCCCCTCGATGCCCTCTTCCAACCGAACAAAGGCGCCGTAGTTCATAATATTGACAACCTTGCCAGTTACCCGGTTGCCGATCGGATAACGATCCTCGACACTCTTCCACGGGCTTTCGTTCTTTTGCTTGAGGCCCAGCGAAATCTTTTCATTTTCCTTATCCACACCGATCACCATACATTCGATATCCTGATCCAGTTCGACCAGCTCCGATGGATGTGAGATGCGGCCCCAGCTCAAATCGGAAATATGCAGCAGGCCGTCTAAGCCGCCAAGGTCCACAAAGACCCCAAAATCGGCGATATTCTTAACAATACCCTTGCGAATCTGGCCGACTTCGATTTCGGCTAAAATCTTTTCCTTGCTGGCATAGCGTTCTTCTTCGATGATCTTACGACGGGACACCACGATATTGTGATTGTCCGTGTCGATCTTGAGTATCTTACATTCAATTTCCTGCCCGATAAAGCGGCTGATGTCGCCGGGTTTTCGGATATCGACCTGCGAAGCAGGCAAAAAGACCGGAACGCCGATATCGATCAGCAAGCCGCCCTTGATGCGTCGGCTGACCACCCCTTTAACGACATCGCCTTCGGCATTGCTTTCGATGACGCGCTCCCAGCCGCGAATACGATCGGCTTTGCGTTTGCTCAGCAGAATACCGCTTTCGGCATCCATTTCTTCTAAGAGGACTTCGATTTCCTTGCCGGCAACAATCTCTTCGGGATCATCAAATTCGCTGGCTTCGACCATGCCCTCGCTCTTAAGGCCCAGTTCCACGATAACATCATTGCCCAACTGGGTAACGATTCTACCGGTAACGATGGTGCCGGGGGCAAGCGATTCAACTTTCTTCGCCAGTTCTTCTTCGAGGAGTTGAGTGTGTTCGGAAGTGAAAAGTTCGTTGACTTCCTGCTCGATCTGTTCATTGGAAAGACCCAGCTTGTTGATGAGGTTTCTATCTACCATTATAAATCTCCTGTGGAGTCTGTTTCTTAGCTGCGATTGCGCCCCACATTTACGCAACCCGCTTTCACCTCAATTGACATTAAGGTTCATAAATAAAAGACGCACCAGCTACGCCGCCAGTGCGATTCTCGCATTTCAATACAAAGGACTTTACGGCCCTTCAACTTAAGACGCCGGCTTGTAATTCTCAAGATGACGCACAAATTCTTCGATAACATCGTCCGGGGTCGAAGCACCCGCCGTAACACCCGCCATCGTCTTACCACAAAGACAACTTCTATCAAGTTCGGTCCAATTTTGCAAGTGATAAGTCTGCGGATTGTGTTTTTTGCATAATTCGGCCAGTTTTCGAGTGTTTGCGCTATGCAAGCCGCCTAAAACGAACATTACATCAACTTGGCGGCACAGTTTGACAGCGGCGGTCTGACGGGACATTGTTTCCCGACAAAGCGTGTTTATAATCTTCATATCTGAAAAGCCCCTGCGTGCAATCGCCGCAATCATCTCCACAAAATGATCGGGGGTTTGAGTGGTCTGGCAGATAACACCTAACTTCTTGTTCAACTTGATGTTATCCAAGTCCTCCTCGGAGGCCACCACCTCGACATCTTTAGCAAACCCCACCACCGCCTTAACCTCTGGATGGTTCTTGTCGCCGATCATAACAACCTTGTATCCCTCTTCATTGAGTTGACGGACGATTTTCTGGACCCGCTTGACCAAAACACAGGTCGCGTCCACGATTTCGAGCTTTTTTTCACGAATCTGGTCCAGTTCAGCCAGTGTCGCCCCGTGCGAACGAATCAGAACCGTCCCTGACTTGATGGTTTCGATGGAATCAACCGTGCTTAGCCCCGCGTCAAAAAGCTGATTAACCACATCTTCATTATGAATAATATGTCCTAAACTGTAAACTTCGTCCCTGCTGGCCAGCGTTTTTCGAGCCAGGTTGATCGCCGTCCGCACACC
>QNBU01000137.1 GCA_003644215.1 Planctomycetota bacterium | reverse complement strand
TCGCTGGTCTCCATTAAGATTGCGCTGACCAGTCGCAGTAAAGAAGCCTCATTCGGGAACAACGAGGCCACTCGAGTTCGGCGCTTGATCTCCCGGTTGAGCCTTTCGATCATGTTGGTTGTCCTAAGCCGTCTGCGCATCGCATAGGGCAACATGAACACGGTAAAGCCCTCGGGGATGTTTTCCTCCATCCAGGAGGACAGCCGCGGCGCTTTGGAGCTGTATTTTTCAACTGCCAGATCCAGCAACCGTTTGGCTTCATCCCGATTCGGGGCCGATAAGATGTTTGCGATGTCCCGGGCAGCCGCGCTGCGCATGGCAACCTTGGGAACGTAAGCGGTCGCATTGCGCTGCAGGTGAACGTGGCAGCGGTTCCAGGACACGCCGTTAAAGACGCTCTTCAGCGCCGCTTTGAGTCCGTGATGGTCGTCACTGGTGATCATGGTCACCCCGTGCAGACCGCGCTCTTTCAAGGATGATAAAAATGTTCGCCAATGGGCTTCAGCCTCGCTTAAAGAGACGCTGACGCCTAACACTGAGCGCTGGCCATCTATGGTAACACCGGTTGCAATCAGCACCGCACAGTTGAGCACGCTGCCGCCGTGACGAACCTTTTCGTAGCGGGCGTCGAGCAGGACAAAGGGCGTATGACCCAAAGGTCGGTTGCGCCACTTTTCCAGCTCATTGTCCAACAGCCCGGTGGCCCGGCTGACCTGGGTGCTGGTAATCTCAAGTCCGCAGAGCTGTTTTAAAACTTCGTTAACTTTACGGGTGGACACCCCGTTGATGTACATCTCGGCCATGGCCAGCTTAAGCGCCCGTTCGCTGCGCAGTCCCTTCTCAAGAGCGTTGGGATAAAATTGAACCGCACCGCGCACCTGCGGGACCTTTAGCTCTAATTTGCCGATTCTGCTATCGACGCTCTTGGGTTTGTATCCGTTGGCATAGCCTTTACGACTTGCTGTGCGTTGCCAGGGTTCGGCTTCAAGCACCCGGCTGCGTTCAATACGCATCGCCTCATTAATCAATATGGAGACCGCCGTGTCCAGTCCGTCGAAACCATTTTCAATAATTTGTTCCAATGCCATCGAAATTGCGCTATCATCTTTTGCGTGGGTCATTTCGGTTCCTCCTTTTTCAATTGTTTTGCAGAACAATTCTTGGAGTACCGATCTGACCCATTTTTTTCAAGTCCCGCAAGGAGCGGGCATCAAGTGGCTAAGCACCGGCAGAAGACCAGGGGGATTTTATAAGGATCCCCCTGGCTTCTGCCTGCTTCGGTGCTAAACCAAAATTACAGAAAGAATGTTACACTAACGGCTGGGATGTCACTGGTTATCACTCAATATCATTGTTTATCATCAAAAATGGACACAATTTTGGTCACAATTTTTGAACCACACATTTATAAAAATGGCGACAATGAATGAACTTTAGATTCAGTTCAACTCTCGCCAAGTCTGGCGACACCTTGGCAAACTCCTGCTGAAAAGCCGGGCGCCGGATATTGTCTTGCTTGAATTTAGCCGCCAACTTTTCCCGGCGCGCTTTGCCGCCGATCACTCAACCGCAATCAAAAAATATTGCTTGACATTTTTCACCATACAGGTATTCTTTATTCGCGATTCGCGAATTACAAATAGAGGACAACCATGCTGCTTAAACCTCAAGACATATTTGTATTGTTGAAATTGGTGGCCATCGGCAACGACGACTGGTCTTACAACAGGCTATCCTTATCATTGCACATGAGTTCATCCGAAGTCCATGCTGCAGTTAAAAGGGCTTTGACCGCCCGGTTGGCAACCCTTCGCGATGATCGGGCACACGCCAATGTCCGCAATCTGAAAGAATTCCTCCTTCACGGAATTCAATATACCTTCATTCCGGAAAGAGGCGAGCTGACGCGCGGTATTCCGACAGGGTTTTCAGCCCAGCCCCTGGCGGGCATGCTTGTTTCTTCCGACGAGCCACCTCCGGTCTGGCCGGATCCGGATGGCAATCTGCGCGGGCAGGCGTTTTCACCTCTATATAAGTCAGTTCCGAAAGCTGCCCGGGAGGATGTGAAGCTATACGAGCTGCTGGCCCTGGTAGATGCTTTGCGAGGCGGCTATGCCAGAGAGCGAAGCATTGCCGCCGCCGAAATAAAAAAGCGATTGGATCGATATGGTGCAATCGGTGAATCCGAATATTGAAATCCTCGAGGAGTCCTTGGTTCGTTTGGGACCCCTTGCCGGGGATGTGGTTTTTCTAGAAGCCATTTCAAAACCTATTTAACGTAATCATAAGGCACGCAAGGTGAAAGAAAGCTCGATACATTTTAATTTCCCGTTCGTACCGAACAACCAAGCGTCTAAAATTACCGATCCATGCAAAGGTTCGTTCAACTTTCCAACGTTTTCGATAACGTCTAAGTTTTCTGCCATCTTGGGTTTTGGGCTTTTTGCGATTACTCCTGTGAGGAGCAATCAGTTCTATTTTCAAATGGTTAAGACGCTTTCGAAGTGGATCGCTGTCATAGCCTTTATCACCAATAAGTCTTGCAGGTCGTTTTTTAGGACGACCTTTTGCCTTGCGCGGAACCTTGACAGCCTCAAGGGTTTGTTCGGCCAGTTTTACTTCCGCCGGCGATGCCGAGGCAAGGGTGCTTCCCAGAGGAATACCTTGGCCGTCGACCACCACCATCCACTTCGTTCCTTTGCCTTTTTTGGTTTTGCCGACGCATGCGCCCCTTTTTTTGCCGGAGCGAAGCTGCCGTCAATAAAGGCTTCTTCCCAATCCAGCAAACCTTTCTCATCGAGCATTGACAGGAATTTACGCCATACATCCAGCCAGACCCCCTGGTCTTCCCAAAGCCGCAATCGCCGCCAGCACGTCGATGCGCTGGGATATCGTTCAGGAAGGTCTTGCCAGCGCGCACCTGTACGTAATATCCACAGAATACCTTCCAGCACACGCCGGTTGTCGATCGGCGGCCGACCACCTTTTCGACTGGGTTTCGGCTCTGGAAGCAGTGGCTTTAACAGTTTCCATTGGTCATCATTTATGAACTCTTTGTATTTAGCCATTGGGCACCTCCCAATAGCTTAATACACAAAAATACTAGAAAAGTCTAGACTTGTAACTTATTGAATATACAACATATTATGATTTCTCGACGGGCCTATCCCGCAAAAAAAGGCTACAATTGTCCGGATCTGACAAACTGCTTTGATATAGTTTCCTCTAAAATGAAAGGAGGAAACACAATGAATATCGATGAGTTAAGAGAACAGATTCCGGACGAAGCCAGTTGTCGCAAGCTCTTTGAAAAACTCATTTGGCCAGATGGACGCATATGCCCTCATTGCCGGTGTTTACGTTCATACAGACTTAACGGGTTGACAAGCCGTGCCGGGCTGTATGAATGCGCTCGATGTAAACGGCAGTTTACGGTCACCACCAGGACCCCGATGCACAGCACCAAACTGCCGCTATGGAAATGGCTTTTAGCAATTTATTATATCCTTAATTCCAGCAAAGGTATCTCATCAGTTTTCTTGGGCCGATTAATCGGCGTCAAACAGAGCACGGCCTGGAAAATGGGCCATGCGATCCGCTTGATGATGCAGCATTGGTCTGATGAATTACCCATGCTCAGCGGCACCATTGAAATGGACGAAAAATTCATCGGCGGCAAACCGCGTTATCACTATGGCATCAGGCACAAAGGCGGCAAAGCAACTGCCAAACAAAGCATCCTGGTTACTATTCAAAGAAAGGGCCCGGTCATCCCAGTGCCGCTGGACACAGTGAAAACCGATACGATTGCTCCAATCATCAATGCAGTGGCTGATAAATCCGCGGATTTGATGACCGATAAAAGTTATGTTTTTCATCGCTCCGGCAAACAATTTGCTTCGCATCAAAGTGTGTATCATATGGCCAAAGAGTATGCCCGCGGTGATGTTCACATCAATACCGCCGAATCTTTTAATGCCATGCTCGAAAGAGCAAAGACCGGAGTTTTTCATTACATGAGTCCAAAACATCTCGGTCGATATTTATCCGAACTGTCTTTCCGCTGGGCCAATCGGGACCCGAAGGAAGTCATAACCAAAATGGGCAAAAAGAAAACCATTTGGAAGCCCAAACCTTTACTCGAACAGCTTACATCCCTGTTGCCTTTTGCCTGTGGTTCACAGCTGCGCTGGCAAAGAACAGGAGCCGTAAGACAAATAGCGTTAAATAATTTTTGCTAAATTAGCCTTTTTTTGCGGGATAGGCCCGAATTTAGATGGTAAATGGAATGTAAAATTTTCTGAATCACCATCCGGTCCTTTAATAAGTTCGTACAGATAAAATTCATCATCTGTG
>QNBU01000136.1 GCA_003644215.1 Planctomycetota bacterium | reverse complement strand
TGTCGATGCCCAAGCCAAGGGAATCACGATACGCGTTGACAAGGAAGATCATCCCTTGGTGGCTGCTCAATCTGCTCTCCGCCTGGCTGAAAGGCAGGCTGAAGAGAAAAAGTACAAGGGAGCAAAGCTGAACTTGCAACAGGCGAATATTCATCTGGAAACTTACCGCACGCTTATCGGTAAATCTGAGAGCACAGAGACTGAGAAATTGAAAGACGAGATCGAAAAGCTAAGCGAAAAACTCCAGAAAGAAGGTTCAGCTAAGGAAATTCGCGGGTTCTGGCACACAGTAACCAGCAAGTTCCACAGTGAAACGAACGAGGCTCAGAAATCATCCGATGCCGACACCGAAGAAAATTAAAACAACTAACATAAACATAAAAAAATAACAACAAAGAAAGGAGATGGTAAAATGACAATTACAGATTTAGTACCTTGGAAACGAAAAAAGAATGGTCTTGCCATACAAAATGAATATGACAACGCGATCGGCTCATTCTACAGAGAAATAAACGGTCTGATGGATCGTTTTTTTCGCGGCTTTGACATCGCCCCATGGTCCCCAAATGAATTGGCATCAGGCGGTTTTATGCCCCATGTCGATGTCAAGGAAGACGAGAAGAAAATCCAGGTAACCGCAGAACTTCCTGGAATGGACGAAAAAGATATTGAGGTTACACTCAAGGATGATTTTCTCGTTGTTCAAGGTGAAAAACGGGAAGAGACCGAAGATAAGGGCAAGGATTACTATCATTCTGAATGCAGATACGGCTCTTTTCATCGGGCAATACCGCTTTCGGCTGAAGTGGATGAAAGCAAGGTGGAAGCCAAGTTTAAGAAAGGGGTATTGAATATAACGCTTCCCAAAACCGCTGAAGCTCAACAGCGCCGAAAGAAAGTTGAAATCAAAGCGGAATAAAGTGCCTAATATGGCGGTGGGGACATTGCTTTCTCCCCACCGTCATGTAAAAAGATTATAAATATTTTATTGTGAGGTTTAGATGCTATGTTTGAACGATTTACAGATTCATGTCGAAAAGCAGTAACCTTATCTAATCGGGAAGCCCTGCGATATAATCATGAATATATTGGCCCAGAACATATTCTATTGGGATTAGCAAGTGTAAATAAAGGGTTTGGTTTTCAGATTCTTCATGGTTGCTCGATTGATATTGATAAACTTCGTAATGAAATTGAAAATCTGATCAAAACAGGAAGTAATACCATAAGTCAAGGTAAGGTTCCTCAAAGCCCGCAAGCCAAAAAAGTTGTCGAAATGGCTATCAATGAAGCGCGTTCACTGGATCACTGCGAGATCGGAACTGAACATTTATTGTTAGGCTTGCTGAAGATTGAAGACAGCATTGCATCTCAGGTTTTAACTGCTTTGGGTATTACTTATAAAAACGCCCGTGAGATGCTTGTTGATTTGCATGACAAAAATGATACTTCGGAAGAAAACCAAAATTCACAGGTTCCTCAAGAAGCAGACATACATTCAATACAGTTGTTCGAGAATAAAGACAGTTTTACAAAATGTCCCCAATGCGAATACAATGGAGGATTTCATATCCTTTTCTATGGTCTGAAAAACAAACAACATTCTAAATGGATACTCGTGTGTCCAGGTTGTAAGTCGAAATTTGATGTTGGATTAAACAGCCTATTCCGAGGTTAGCTTGTCATCTAATATTGTAATCACCAGTGCTTCATCCGACAAACAATAGTAAATAGAATTCTTGCTACTTTTCCAATAAATAATGCAAAAGAATGTCGTCAGATGCATGCAGTCTTCTACATACTTCTCTGGCTATGTTGAGTATCAGGATACCAAAGAGCTCTTTGTCAGATTTATAAATAGACAGCAATGCGTCCCTGGAAAAAACGATCAATTCAGTGTCCGTTGCCGCGATGGCAGTTCCTTTGTGTGGTTGGATGCCAATAACGGATGCTTCACCAAAACAATTCCCCTCTTCAAATGCAGCTAATTCATACGGCACTTGATCCTTCCAGACCACGAGTTTAACACGACCTTTTTTAACGATGTATATGTGGCTTGGCTGATCCCCTTGCTCAAAAACAACTTCATTCGCTTTGTAGGTAATTTTACGCAAAAGCCTGAAGAGGGTGTACAACTGAGAGTCCGTCAAACCAGCTAATATCGAGATTTTGCCCAGTATTGCCAATACATTTTCAATGTCAAGTACTGGCTCATATGATTTGCTGTCATCCATCGTCTCTCTCAAATTGCACATTATTTAAAAACAGACCTAAATTACATGGCACCTTGAATTATATAATATGTCTTCGGGTGTTTTCAATAACTTTATCAGTTTGTTTTGAAACATCCTGAACATAGCGTGTTGCCATTACCGATGAGACGCTGAAGTTTCAGTTCTATGAGCAGTTCCCGCAGGCCAAGCTCCATGCGCGGGCGTATGAGGAGAGAATCGCCAAGCTGGTCGGGAATCTGGGTGCGAATGAGGACGCGGCGGTGGTGGCGTATTGTGATTTGTAAATCAGGAATGTAGGAATATAGGAATGTGGAGCAGGCGATGAACGGATAAAGACCCTTCCTCTTTTCCCTCGAATTTGAAACGAGTCCAAATTCTGGGCGTGGGTTATGTTTATGGGCCCGTGGAGGCAACGGGGGGTGCATTATGGGTAGTGGGCAAAGACCCCACCTTATTCGACTACTTCCTCCCAGAAAAGTGGAGAGATACCCCCAGAGTCAAACAGTCTGTATTTGGCCAGATATATCGCACTACAACTAAAGACGATGTGAATCTTGTGTGGAAAGTCTCAAGGGTAGGTGACCGACAGCTTTGAAGCACACATCGCCGATACAATCAAGACCGGCTGCGGTATTGGCAACAAAGCGGTTATCGAGCAGGTGGTCAAAGAGGGGCCGGATCTGGTCAGACAGTTAGATGAATGGGGAACGAATTTTGATCGGACCGACGGCCAAATCGATATTACGCGGGAAGGCGGTCATAGCCATGCTCGTATTGCCCATGCTCATGGCGATTCGACGGGACGAGGGATTGTAGAGTCCTTGGTTCGCCGGGTGTGTGAAACACCAACGATTAATATCATTGAAAACTTCTATACAATCGACCTGCTGACCGACAAAAAACACGAGTGCATCGGCGTCATCGGGCGACGACCCAGCGGCAGTTTGCAAATCATCTGGGCGGGCGCGACCATTCTGGCCACCGGCGGGGCGGGTCGGCTGTATCGCGAAACGACCAATCCCGAATGCGCGACCGCGGACGGGTTGGCGATGGCATGGCGGGCCGGGGCGGTGCTGCGGGATATGGAGTTTATGCAGTTTCACCCGACAACGCTGTATATCGCCGGAGCTTCACGAGCGCTTGTTATCGAGCCATTCAATCCACATGGTCGCACTTCCCCCATGCCCATTCCGCATTGTCCGTTCCGTCACGCTGTTTGCATCTTGTTTCCTCCTATCGTCGTCACAAGAGCAAACATCGTACCGTCACTTCCAGCGGGTAATCCCGACGATTCACTTGTGCGATACGTTTCTTATCGCCCCTTCGGGGCTTCAAGGATGCCCTTCGGGCACCTATTTACATCGCCCGCCCACCACCCACGCGGGCCGTTAGCCTGTCGGCCGGCCCTGCTTGCCGCCGTCGCCGGGCTTCGCTTCCCTGCGTTCGGTCGTCCGCGGCTATCGCCGCTCCCTCTCTCTCTCCGGTCGCTCACGCCCGTCGCCGGCGGAATCCCGCCGCGGGGTCCCTGAACGGGCCCGCCGCGTCTCGTCCCTCGCTTACGCTTCGGGCATCCCGCCCGCCCTCCAGTGGTTCTTCTTCGTTTTTCTTTCTTGTGTACGGTTGTTTCTTTCGGTGCGTTATTAGTAGTTTCGTTGTGCCTTGCGGCTGTTGGCTCCGCTGTTTCCGCCGGATGGCGTTACGGCTGCGCGTTGAACTCGTGCCAAGACTGGGTGCCTGAATGCGGCTGGGACTCGGCGCACGACCGAAACGACTCACAACCAACCCGGCCTATTTTGCATTTTCGTCTACGGAACTACGGTTTTTAGCGAACTACCTGCTAAAAAAACCGCAGGGACGGCTTATCGTAAAAAATATCCACTTCGTCTTATGCGAACCTTTGGAACGGGAAAACGCTTGCAGAAGCTCAATTGACCAAAGAACCGCAACGACTCAAGGCTATTTTTCACTGCACGCCTGCGATACGCACTACCGTGCTTTACGCTCACGATGATAAACAGCAATCATCGCTCGACTATCGCCCCGAACTGCGCTCTATTCGAAAATCGCTTGTCGTTCCTTGACAAAAAAGCAAAACTTTTCTACGAAAAGCCCGCAGTTCATCACCGGTCGTAACT
>QNBU01000135.1 GCA_003644215.1 Planctomycetota bacterium | reverse complement strand
CTATATCGAAAATGGCATGGTTGCTGTCCCCGCCACTGTCGTGCATCGACGCACCAACCTGCCCAATCTCGATGGTTGGCTTTGGGACAACGACGAAGGATTTATGTCAGTGGGATACGATTTCGAGAACGCCGACAAAATCTTCTACAACAAGACCGTCGCGTTTATCGAAAATCACCTCGCCCAACATCCCGGCAAACCCTTCTTTGCCGTTCTGTCCACGCAGATCGCTCACGCTCCCGTACTGCCGGCAAAAGAATTCCGAGGCAAGACCAAAGGCGGCCCCAGGGGCGACTTCGTCTGGGAGCTCGATGTGCTGGTAGGACGGTTACTCGACAAACTCGACGAACTGGACGTCGATGAAAACACCCTGGTACTATTCAATTCCGACAACGGCCCCGAAACGGTCCACTATCATCGCATGTTGCAGGAATACAAACACAACGCCTCCGGCCCTTGGCGCGGCATGAAACGCGACGGCTGGGGAGGCGGACACCGAGTCCCCTTCATCGCACGTTGGCCCCGGGCGATTCCCGCCGGTCAGGTCTCAAAGCAAATGACCAACACTACGGACATCTTCGCCACACTGGCGTCCATTATCGGCTATGAACTAAAAGAGGAAGACGCCACGGACAGCTTTGATATGTTACCGGTCATGTTGGGAATGCAAAATGAAGATGATCCTGTCAGGCCCCATATGCTGACCCAGAGCTTCAGAGGACAATTCCAGATTCGACAGGGCCAATGGAAATACCTCGATCACATGTCCTCAGGAGGTAACAGCTATGATGGTGGTTTTATGAAGCAATACCTTCTGCCGGAAACCGCCCCCAACGCGACCGGCCAACTGTTCCATCTCGGCAAAGACCCCGGCGAAACTACCAACCTGTTTTTCCAGGAATCCCAGAAACGAAAAGAACTTCAGGCGTTGCTGCGCAACTTGAAAGAAAGTGGGCGGAGCGCACCCAAAATTAGAAAACCCATTGGTATTGATAATATTCCCCTGGTAATCCGAAAAGCGATTTAAAGTCAACTGAACTCTGAGTTATTGAAATTACCGGTTAATCTATATCTCTTGGCAGGAGACGATGCATTGCTCGATGGAAACCTTGATGAAGTTGGAGCGTACCGGTGAAGTGGGCAAGTCTTTGCCTGATTTGGGAACATCTGATTTCACAATTACAGCGTGGATCAAGACCGAATCTAGGGGGGGCACGATACTCGCCAAGGCCCCTGAAAGAGGGAATTGGGCACCGGGAGGCAAAGTTTTCTTTCTTCAGGACGGTACGCCGACTTTTGATGTCGGCTGGGTGGGTAATATCGAGACAGAGGTGCAGGTCAACGATGGGAATTGGCACCATCTTGCCCTGGCAAAAGCAGATAAACTGGAATTCTATGTGGACGGTCAGTTGGTCAGTAGCCACACTCTCAGAATGGATCCTGACGTTGCTGACCACGTGTTGAAAATAGGTTTTTGCTCCGGCGATTTCCCGAGGCAAAGTGGCCTCGAAGGTGACATAGACGAAGTTCGCATCTACCGCAGGCGTCTGTTTGCCGTTGAGGTCAAGAGGATTTACAACAACGAGGTTAGTGACGTCGGTGGCTGGTACACGAATGAGTTCTTCGAGCGAGGATTCGCCTATAGAAAATCCCGCCTTCGTAATCAAAGGCTGGGGTATGATGGGTACGTAGTTGAAGCTTGATGGAAAGACCATTGAGCGGGGGAAGCTCTTCCGCTATGGGCATCGCCCGGCTGAGCACGGGGACGACCTGATTGTTTGGATCCAGATCGAATCTGACAGGCCGACAAATGTATACCTTTTACCGACTGCGCAGGGATCTGGCACTTACTAAAGTAATCAGCCCGAGTCATCTGCTGCGCAGCGCGAGCGCGCAATTTTCACCCTAAATTAAATCTCTAAGGTTAGCGGTAGTAGATTCAAACATATTCTATGAAAATATTCGGGAGAAATCAACCTTGAAAATCTTTGCCAATCTCATCTTTGAGTATTATAATACACCACCGGAGGCAGGCAGGAAACGCCTTGTACTGACGTAAAACTTCTTACCCCAAAAGCGGTTTGAGGACTAAAAGAAGGTAGAAAAATAGCTTTTTATCCCTGTAAATGGGAAATGCCAGGAAAGAGATATTCAGCCATGAATGAAGAGAATCGCAAGTTTCTTGTTGTAGGTCTGGGCGAAATACTCTGGGATGTCTTGCCCGATGGAAAACAACTGGGCGGCGCCCCAGCCAACTTCGCCTATCACAGCCATGTACTCGGAGTAGAAGGCGTAGTCGTCAGTTGTGTCGGTCAGGATGAACTTGGCAAGGAAATTCTCGAGAGCCTGACAAATCTTGGACTCAGTACAGACTATATCGCGATTGACGCCGAGCACCCGACAGGAACGGTTACCGTAGAACTCGACAGCGAAGGAAATCCGGAATATACGATTCATGAGGATGCGGCCTGGGATTTTATTCCCTCGACCCCTGAGCTTAGGGAACTGGCCGCCAAGGCAGATGCCGTGTGCTTCGGTTCGCTATCGCAGCGCTCTCGAACTTCGCAGGAAACGGTACGTCAGTTTCTGGAGGCAACGCATTCCGGGTGCATTCGCGTTTACGATATTAACCTTCGGCAGCAGTATTACAGCAAAGAGATCATCGATGATATGCTGACGCGGGCGGAGGTTCTAAAGCTTAATGACGAGGAACTGCCCGTAGTGGCGTCACTGCTGGGTATTAAGGGTGAGGACAATGCGGTGCTGGGGAGTATATTGAAGCGGTATGGACTGCGGTTGATCGTGCTGACCAGGGGCGGCGAGGGAAGCCTTCTGTTCGGGGATGGAGAAATATCGATTTGCCGGAGTTCCGATTCGATTGAGATTGCAGACACCGTTGGAGCAGGCGATGCGTTTACCGCTGCGGTGACCGCGGGATTGTTGCGTGGAAAGAAGCTGGATGAGATTAACAAATTTGCAAATCGCCTGGCAGGTTTTGTATGCACCCAAGTCGGTGCTACGCCAAAGGCGCCTGAATCACTGTCATCTCAAATATGAGAATCATACTCGCTTTTAGTACTCTACTAATAGTCTGGTTTTCAACTTTATGTCAAATGAAGTAACTTTATAGGCGTCAATCTCACCGGTCCCAGCAGCCCCGACGGCTGGATAGGCCATTTCGATCCGTCGAAAGATTTGTAAGCGGGTGTGACAATGTTAGCGTCGTGCATGATCTTCCAGTTGACCTTGCGAATTTCAAGATCGCGTATCCTGTTGGCGGAAAGATTGGTCACTTCGATCTCTATCGTGTTAACGCCTTTCTGGAGATACTGCCCCACACGAGCCCGCATCGGTATGGCAAAAAGAACAGCAGCTTTCTTACCATTGATCCTGACCCTGGCAGACTCGCGCACATCGCCAAGGTCGAGCACATAATCATCTGCACCTGCATAATGCGGCAAATTAAATGTCAGACTGTAACGTGCAGTTCCGGCAAACACTTTCGCTTTTTCATCGGGTGCGTTCGTCCAGCAACCCAGTGAATCGGTCGAATAAGCCTTAGGCAACTCAGGGCCGCCTTCGATAAACTCAATATTCCATTTTCCTTCAAGCACAAATGCCTGGCCCGTGGTTTTGATCGGAGCGTATGGCTTTGCCTTTATGGTGGATTGGGCAGCCTGAATGATAAAAGACTCACCCGCAGCAATATCAATATACACCCGACGTTTTCGTTCCTTACCTTGTGTGGGCAATGAATAAGAATCGCCGGTCATCGGATCATGCAGAATCGCAGATGTAAACGGCACTGCCAGATCGAGCCAGCCATTGAAATCACCGCCCGTATGATTCGCAACAAAATACCAGTACGATTCCCTGGTCCTGCGTCGAATGTATCGCAGCCCCTGATCGGTCAGCGTTTCGCGCTTAACGCTCGCATTGTCAAGCGCAACAAGAGCATCTTTGGCTATCACAAACCTACCCGGATGTTTTTTTGCCGCTGCAAATAACTCACGACGCTTGGCAAGGGTTCCATAACCGGGCACATCGGCAGGCAAATCCTCTTCAAATATTACTTTCGCTCCCCGCCCGGCAAGGTCGCCCAGGCGCTTCAATGTTGCCGCAGGCATGAAAGTGCATTTGGGAACAAGAACGGCTTTGTACGTCCCGCCCGGCGCACGGAGTTCGCCATTCTGATAACGAATCTTTTCGAGCATTCGATCGGAGACGAAATCGAAAGCATAACCTTTACTGTCGAGAAGATTGGCAATGTCCCCTATGCGATGACCGTCTATCCAATCCTTATGGTGGACGGTAAGATTTTTCAGCAGCCCCTCGGAATCCATCCAGAGATCGTGTATTGGCCAATACACCAGTACGTCG
>QNBU01000134.1 GCA_003644215.1 Planctomycetota bacterium | reverse complement strand
GTCCCTTTAATATAAGTAACTCCATCGCATATTTCAGTTTCAACTCGTCCATCGTCCATCGTCAATCGACAATCATCAATCGGTTTCTTCACTGCAATATACCACTGATCCGAAAGATACGGCTCAATCGGCACATGGCTGCGATAGCTGTGTCCGACATCGTGGGTGTAATCACGAACTTCCTCCAGCAGTTTTTCCTGCCGGAACCATTCAACGATGGCTTCACGGGCTTCAAACCGGTCCATCCCCAGCAGATTTTGTGCTTCCGGGGCGGTCGCATCTTCCCATCCGTGTTTATCACTGATGGACCCATCCGGCGCCATCACATTAATCACTTCAAGATCGTGTCGCTGTCCAATCGCCCAGTCGTCTGGGTCGTGGGCGGGTGTTACCTTCAAAAAGCCGGTTGAGAATTTCGCTTTTTCATCGTCGCTATCCGGATTTGGCAAGACCACATGCTCATCGGCGACAATTGGTATCAGCCGCCCTACGATGGGCAGCCGCACCCTCTTGCCCACCAATGCCGCCGCTCTTGGATCGGACGGATTCATCGCCACCGCCGTATCGCCCAACATCGTTTCCGGCCGCGTCGTGGCAACGGTAATATGCTCAATCACCCGTGGCACGGGCATCCTGCCCGTGTTCGCGGCATGAGCATCCTGCCCATGACCAGAAACGCTGGCAGTATCCACATCAACGGCCTGGAAGGCCGTGCCACCGCCGACCCAGAGCCAGTTATCCAACCCAGCTTTAGCCGGATTCATTACTACATAATTCACCTGATAAAAGTAGTCTTTTTCGTCACGAATCAAGTGATCATAATACTCCGGTTGCCAGAACTCACCCGTCTGCCCCAGTAATTGATTGGCCTTGTTCACAGTATATGATTTCCATGAATGCAAAATATCAGGAATCGCCATTCCCTCAAGGGGTCTGAAAATAACATGGACATGGTTGGGCATTATAACCCACGCAATCAAATCATACCGTTGACCGTCAAAGTGTTTCAAGGAATCGGCAACGACTTTGGCAATGCGCGAATCTCGCAAGGCACACTGACCATGCCCCGAATCCAAGTATGACTCAACTCGATCACTGTACAGTCGTTGAAGTTCTTCGTGTTCATGCTCAGTCAACTCACGACCCTGTGCTTCGGCCCGCTTACAAATACTTTCTCGCTCTTGTTGCCATCTTTCCATTACCTCAGCAGGCAGCGAATCGGCCAGCCGAAAAGTAACACTGTAGGTTGAACCGGCTTTGGTCCAGTGAGGCAGATAGGCCCCTTTCCGTTTATGTACAGCGTCATCTGGTGGCACAGGCATCCTGCCCGTGTTCGCGGCATCCACGGCCTGGAAGGCCGTGCCACACTCGACCGGCGTTTCCAATGGGTACTGCAAATACCAGAAAAAACCCTTCACGCTTTCGTGTTCGACTTCGTCATCGGCCAGCACCGTCTGCGTCGCCGGATCCCAGTTGACCAGCCGCTTGCCACGATAGATCAGCCCGTCTTTGAACAGGTTAAAGAAATTCGTCCGCACCGCCTTGGCGCAAGTCTCATCCATCGTAAACCGGGTACGCTGCCAATCACACGAACAGCCCATGCTCTTAAGCTGGCCCAAAATCCGCGACTCAAATTCATCCTTCCACGATTGGACATGGCCAACAAACTCTTCCCGCTGGAAATCCGTCCGGCGCTTGCCCTGCTCGGCTAACAGCCGTTTTTCCACCACCGTCTGCGTGGCGATGCCCGCATGGTCCGTCCCCGGCATCCACAGCGCATTATACCCCTGCATCCGGCGCCAGCGGATCAGCACATCCTGCAGCGTATTATTCAATGCGTGCCCCAGATGCAGCGCCGCGGTTACATTCGGCGGCGGGATCACAATCGTATAAGTTCCTTTGGGGCTGTCCGCATTTTCGTCCGCGTGAAAATACCCGCCCTGCTTCCAGAGTTCGGTGGCCTGTTTTTCGACCGTTGTCGGGTCATAAATCTTGGCTATTTCGCGTGTCATTCAGTTTAGTCCTGTATTTTTTCACATTATGCTTTCACACAACTGTCATGCCGGACCTGATCCGGCATCCAGACGATGTTGCTCTGGATCCCGGCTCAGAGGCCGGGATGACACAAAAAAAAGTCCCGCACCATAATCCGGTGACGGGACTTGTATTGTAATCATTTTAGCCCTGTTGTAAAGGGTTAGTCCAGCTTGAGCGTCATCAGGAATTCGGCGTTGGAGTTTGTCTTGGACAAGCGGTTCTTGAGCAATTCCATCGCTTCTACCATGTTCATCTCGCTGAGCACCTTTCGCAGGCGATACACCAGCTCCAGTTCGCGTGGGTCCAGCAGCAATTCCTCGCAGAGGGTTCCGCTCTTGCTGAGATCAATCGCCGGGTAGGTTCTGCGTTCGACCAGACGACGGTCCAGATGCAGCTCGGAGTTACCGGTTGCCTTAAACTCCTCAAAAATTACTTCATCCATCTTGGAACCGGTATCGACCAAGGCCGTGGCGACAATCGTCAGCGAACCGCCGAACTCAATGTTTCGGGCCGCCCCAAAGAACCGCTTGGGCATCTGCATCGCATTGGCATCCACACCACCGGTCAGGATCTTGCCGGAGTGCGGCATTTCGGTATTGTACGCACGCGCCAGACGGGTGATCGAATCCAGCAGGATCACAACATCCTCACCATACTCGACCATTCGCTTGGCCTTTTCGATGACCATCTCGGCCACCTGGCAGTGTCGCGAAGTCGGCTCATCAAATGTCGAGCTGATGACCTCAACATCCTTGGCCGTCTTGCGTTCCATATCGGTTACTTCTTCCGGCCGTTCATCGATCAGCAGAACGATCATCTTAACCTCAGGATGATTGGCGCTGATCGCGTTGGCGACCTTCTGCAGCAGCACCGTTTTACCCGTTCGCGGCGGTGCAACGATCAGACCACGCTGGCCCTTACCGATCGGTGTGGCCAGATCGATAATCCGCATACTCAACTCATCACCGGTGGTTTCCAATATCAGCCGATCTTCGGCGTGAAGCGGCGTCAGGTCACGGAAGACCACCTTCTCAGACAGCTTGTCGGGTTCCTGATAATTAATGGCCTCCACACGCAGCAATGCGAAATACTTCTCGCTCTCTTTCGGCGGGCGAATCTGGCCCTGCACAATGTTACCGCCGCGAAGCCCAAACCGGCGAATCTGCGACGGCGACACATACACATCATCCGGCGAGGCCAGATAGTTATACTTGGTACTTCGCAAAAAGCCGAAGCCATCCGGCAAAATCTCCAACACACCCTCACCATACATCAAACCGTCCTGACGGACTCGTTCTTTGAGGATGCGGAAAATCAGCTCCTGTTTGGTCATCCCCATACAATCGGTAATACCCTCATCGGTGGCGATCTTGTGCAGTTCCGTCACTTCCAGATTCTGCAGGTCGGCGATATGAAGACTCCCGCGTTTGATGCGCTCATACTTGGCATGCGTGGATTCTTCTTCGGTCATAGGTTTTTCGGCGGTCTTTTCGCCACTGTCCGAAGCCGCGTCCGCTTGATCTAAAATCTCTTCGACCGAATCTTTCGGCTCCGCCACGGTTGTTTTCTTTGTTCGTTTCTTTCGGGTTTTTGCCACTTTCTTGGCCATTGCTTCTCCTATTGTCAATTCAATTAAAACTCTTAATTTTCCACCACCCCCTGTAAGAGTAGTTTTCGGAAATGGAACCTAAATTTATGTGTCTTCTTACCGATGGGATACAAATTCGTGTTATTTTTAATGCTAAAACACGGCTTGAACCGCTGCACCCTATATCTAAAAATACCAATTCCAAACCGAATAACGGGTAAAAAACCGATGTGTGCTACTGACTGCTTTCTGTTATGTTTGAAAAAATTTGAGCGACTTGCTCAGCTACATCCGACTCGTCAGAATTGTTATTTACCCTATAATGGGCTTTTTGTTTCTTTTTGTCCAGAGAAATTTGAACATTTTCTCTTTTTTTAAGCTGTTCAATGTCAATTTTACCGTTTTTCGTGATCCTTTCGGCCCTTTTTTTCTCTGAACAGTCCACAAAAATCAGAAAATCACATTTTTCCCCCCAGCCAACCTCCAGTAGAAGCGGCATATCCAGTACAATTCCACAAATATCCGGGTCCGCCTGATAGGTCTCAATTGCCACTTCAAATCGTTTCAGGACCCGCGGATGGACAAGACCATTCAGGAAATTCAGTTCCCGAGGCGAATCAAACACTTTCTCGGCAATCCAGCGGCGATTCACTCCTCCCGCATCGTCCAGCACATCGCCGCCCCACCGCCCCACCATCGCAGTCAGTACGACCGGCTCATTCAAAATATCATGCGCCAGAGCATCCGCATCAAGCACCCCGCACCCCACACC
>QNBU01000133.1 GCA_003644215.1 Planctomycetota bacterium | reverse complement strand
TGCTCTAACTCTTCGGCTTCGACATCCAGATAATCCTGCGGGCCTTTATACTTTTTGAACAGGTCTTGGGTGATGATGTTGACCCGCACATCGGTACACTGGGCCGACAAAATCACCGCCACCAGCAGGTTCCACGGCGTGTCCCAGTGCAGCGCAATCTTCGCGTCGGGGTAGGTCTTTTTGAGAATCGGCAGAATCTTCAGCAACCGCGTTTTCGCTTCCGCCGGATCAACGGTGATTTTCTTTTTCATCTTTGCCATATCCTTTACTTTCGCCCCGTCGGGGCTTTCCTATTTTTCTTGCCCATTACCGGGGGCTTGCGCCCCCGGCTAAGTAACTGTCGGGCCTTCGGCCCTTATTGGTTTGGGCGGGGCCTCATCGCGGCATATCGAGATTGGCCAGTTTCAGGAGGCGTTCGGGGTCTTCGGCCATGCCGGTTCGCGCCGACAAATACGCCGCTTCGATGACCGCCATCGTTTGCAGGTCGCAGCCGTGCGACGGGTACAGCGAGCAGGTGTCCGGATTCCAGACGGCGTTGGCCAGGTTTTCCAGCATCCGTTTTTTCGCCGGAACCGCATCGTCGGGGTAGGTCTTTTGCTCCAGCAGATTTCCGCCGTTATCGTAGAGTACCACCTCCTGTTCGGTCGCCGTTAAGTGCCGCTGTTGGCCGTGAACCCGAAGATGCCGCCGGGCCGGACCCAGTGTGCGACTGGCGCAAATCTGGGCGACCAGCGCATCGGTAAACCGCATCGTTACAATGGCGGTGTCCTCGGTTAAGCTCATCCGCTGCTGACGATCCGGGGCCTGGTTGATGGTCAGGGCATAGACGCTCTGGGGCAGCCCAAAACACAACAGCAGCTCGTCGATGAGGCCATAGCAGTTGTGAAGCAGCACTCCACCGCCGGCCATATCCGGGTCATTGAGCCACCGCATCTCCGCCGTCAGCTCGCCGGTAGGAACATGGCAGACCGCCGAAATTAAATGCCACGAGTCGTCGTCGAGGGTCGGGTCGGTCAGATGCTTTTGGATATGGGAAAACGGGCCGGCGAACCGCCCGCTCTGCATTGTCAAAAAAAGATGGTCGTGCTTTCGCGCAAGCCGGTACAACTCGGTCAATTGGGAAAAGCCCAACGCCGGTGGAGGCATCTTGAGAACACCAAAGCCGGCCCCAAGTGCCAGAGGCATAAACTCGTCGCACTGATGAGCCGGGTCGCCAAAGAGGATAAAGTCCGCCTCGGCGGCAACGATCAACTGCCGGTAGTCGGTAAACACCGGACAATCAAACTTGCGGGCGCACAAATCCAGCCGCCCCTGCCGCGCATCGGCCGCGGCGGTAACCGCATACAGCCCGCTCTGGCAAGCGATGTCCAAAAGCTCCATCGCCTGATCCGTTAGCCCAATGGCCGCAATTTTCAGCATCCGTTGCGTCATAAAAGGTGTCTGACCCCTTTTAGGTTCTACCAGCGGTAGTTGTTGGTGTATCGTTCATCCAGCCGACTCTGCCGATACTGCAGCCGGTCGTCGCGCGATTGGTAATGACGTGATCGCCGGCTCGAGCGAAATGAGGCGCGGTCCTGGGCGTCCTGAAACTTCTGTTCTTTTGCCGACTCTCTACGCTCCAGAGAGGTCATACGGCGGCTTTCGGCCACCGCGGCGCGTTTGGCGTCGTCGGCTTTTTTGGCGTCCAGTTTCATCCCGACGGCCCATTCCTTACACGCCGACTGCTCGCCGATGGTTCCCAGATAAGTCCATATCTTCAGACAATCCTTCACATACAAACGCATCTCTTTGCGAACTTTCTGTGCGTACTGCTCTTTCTTTTGGCAGACCTCGACAAACCCCTTGGCATCTTCGGCACCGTCAAACTGCATCGGTCGATAGCCCTCATAAAGAACAAACCGCATCGAGAACTGCGCCGTCTCTTCCCAAGTCGGCAGCTTCGCCGGCAGTGCGATATCCCGCTGCTTATACCCATCGAGCAGACCCAGTGCCTTGGCATACGCTTTGGGGTCGTCCGGCACTTCGACATTCGCCGCGGCCATATCCTCACCTTTGCCAATTTTGAGCAGGTAATCGGCCAGCATCTGCCGTTTTTTCTTCATCTCGGCCCGCTTCCGCGTCAGCAGCGGCGTCAGCTCGCCCATCGCTTCCGAACGAACCACCCAATACTCCGGGCTGTCTTTTTCGGGCAGCTCAATATCCTCAAACTTCACTTCCTCAACGGCCTCTTCGACGGCCGGCTTAGCCGGTGCGACCTCAATCACCTTCGCGGCCGAGGAAACCCCAACAACAAACAACGACGAGAAAACACAAGAAATAGTTAAAATAGTGCTGGTTTTCATAAGTTTCCCTTTCTAAATCCAAACAAGCGGTAGTTACATTCACTTACAATACTGCCATCATTGTACAGGAGTTCGGTTTTTTTTCAACAACCAAAACAAACCGCCCCTGTTACCAAAAGCATACGCTTAGAATGGGGAGCGGTTGATTTTCGGTTCTGTTATTTCCGCTCGGTGCTTTTGTTGCGGCTAATCGAAGGTTGTCGGCAGGTCGGGGTTGCGGTGGTGTTCGAAGAATTGGTGCAGTTCGTGGGGCAGGGTGCGGCCGCTGGATAAGTTTTCCGGCAGTTTGTCCTCGGCAAACCAGGCCACTTCGCTGGTTTCATTGCTGACCGTCGCCTCGCCGCCAAGGAGTTCACACAGGAAAAACAGCTTATAGATGCTAAACGGATACGACGGTGTGTGGCCCTGATGATCGCGGTCATAAACCGCCAGCAGCTTGACGGCCTTAACTTTGTAGCCGGATTCCTCGACGACCTCACGGGCGACATTGTCCGACGGCGTCGAACCGGTATCGCACCAGCCGCCGGGCAGCGTCCAGCCGCCGTCGGCAATCTCCCGCACCATCAGAATCTTGTCATCCTTAAACACCACGCCGCGGCTGTCCACCTTGGGCGTTGGATAGCCGGCGTCCTCCTGAAGAACGCCCAATGCCTCAATCGCGTCCATATTTTCCACATAGCGTCCAAAAATTTGAGCTGCAATCCGTTCGATGTCCTCATGGCGCTTAAGCTCGTACTCATCTTTGGCAAAGTGCTTACCCGCCTGCGAAATAGTCTTTAGCTCTTTGGCAATTTCAAACCAGTCAAACTTTGTATGAGTCATCATCCGTTCCTTATTTCGCATAAGACCGCAGACAGGATACCCAAGGCGCCTGAGGCATTGCCGCTATACTTTAGATATTCGTCGGCGTTTTATCGGGGCCCTTGCGCCGCTGTGCTTTTGTTTAGGTCTTTTTCAAGGTCTTGCAGTATCTCTGTGAGGCACTGATTCAACGCGGCGATGCACGCCGGAGCGGTTTTGCTTTCCAGCAGATGCGCAGCCAAATAGGTTTTTTGAAACCGAATCGTCCGCTGGCGTTTGTGTTGTCCGAGCAGATAAAAAGTGATTTCCAGTACGGCCTGCGGGGTGGCCTTGTCGCGAAGGTCGGCGGCAATCTGTTTGATGTGGCCTTCAAGTATGTCGGTCGGCTCGACGGAACTGACCGGCGAAAGCACCCGGGCAAACACGCCGGATCCGGCAAGCCAGTTTCGCGTCTGCTCGGTCATCATCGCGGCAGGCGAAACAAAATACTCATTATAAAAGTCCGACTCATACTGATTGTCGCCGGTGCGATAGATAAGCCCCTTGCCGCCAAATGCCGGGGCAATTGAGAACGGCTGAACCGCAAGAATCGCCTCTGACGCCGCCTGGACGGACTCGCCGCCCCGCTGCGCATCCAGCAAAAAGGCGTCTTTGACAATCGCCTTTCGCCCGGCGCACCCCGGACAAATCAAGACAACCAACAATCCGATTACCAACAATGTTTTTGCAAATGAGTTCATTTGAGCGTCTCCTTATTTTCCGGCGGTTGACTAAACAGCAACTCGGACGGGTGCTTTTTGAGGTCTTCGGTCATATTTTTCAGGTTTTCCGACATCTGCTTAAAATTCTCAAGCATCTCAAGAACCTGCGGGCTTTTGGCGAGGACGAGTTGGTCAATCCGCACCAGCGTCTGATTCATCTGATCGACCAGCTCGGCAACATTGGCCATGTCTTCTTGCGGTGTTGGATTTTCAAGAAGTTTTTTTAAGCCCTGATTGGTCTGGCGAAGCTCGGCAATAAACGCCCCTGTCTCTTCCCGAATCGTTTTAATCTGAGCGTCATTGACCGCCTTGTTGACGGATATCAGAACCTCGTTGATGTTCTCGGCGATCTTCTCGGTTTCAATCTGTTCCAGCCGCTGCAGGATTTTATCCACCGAATCCTTCATCGTCGTAAAGTCGCTGGGGGCCGAGGGGATAAAAAGATGTTCCGGCGTCCACGGAAACGGCTGTAGCGGAAATCGCTTCGGATCCAGATAGCTGG
>QNBU01000132.1 GCA_003644215.1 Planctomycetota bacterium | reverse complement strand
GTTTTGTGCGGCGTAGCCGGTGGCCTCAAAAAGACCGGGGCGTTCAGCTTTGGCGAATTCCAAAGCAGCACAACGGCTGATGGCACCGCCGACAAAGACACCTATCAAAAATACGGCGGAAAAGTAGATTACGCTGTAAAGCGGATGAAAACGAAACGCCCAGCCAACCGCACACAGACAAAGCCAGACATTATCGAGAACATATTTAACATTTGAATAGATGTTGGCATTGCTTAGATCAAGTAGCTGTGTTGTAGCATTGTGAAAACACCCTGAAGCAAACACCCATAATGTCGAAAAAACACCCTGTCGTTGCGTGTCCGAATGGCCCTTACTTTTCTTGACGAACTCTTTGACATCTTCGGAGCGGCCGCTGATATAGACATCAAGCTCTGTTTGGATGGGTGCTGAAGAAAAATGCTGATTCTGACTGACGGCGACAACCGTATTCGTGCAGCGATCCATTAGATACCCCAGTGTACAAACCGCAAAGACGCCGCAAAACGCCAGAAGCATCTTGGTTGGGCCGATTGCCAACTTAAAACTACATGCCAGCTCTGGCAGGGCCAGATCATCCCAAATAACCCTGAGCGAATATCGTTCTACCACAAAACTCTCCTTGTTCGATCTGTTTTTAGTACGCTATGCCCTTTATTTCAAGACTCCCCATCGGATCCTGAAATCTCGGAAAACACTCGGTACTCACCATCCAGCCACGCACCCAAATCAATCAACCTGCATCGTTCGCTGCAAAAGGGGAAATAAGCTGCATTGATGCGACATTTCCCATCGTCCGTCGAGGATACAGAAGGAATCACTTTTTCACAGATCGGACACTTAAAATCCATCTATCTATTCAATCTCATGCAGATCGTCGTTCTCTTCTTTATCGTCATCGTCATAGCCGTAAAAGAAGACATTTGAATCGTCGGAATCCTTCTGCTCAACCGCGTTTCCTTCATCATCACTCAACTCGGATTCGTCCATAAAGGCATGGTCCGGCTCAGTCGCCAGACCCTTTTCCACCAATTCGGCGAATTTTAGACAATACCGCGTCCACGGTATCCCTTTCAGCCGTATTTTGGGGATTGGTTCTCCGGTTCCTTCGCAAACACCGTATGTTCCATCCTGAATGCGTTTGAGGGCCTCGTGAATTTCCCGAACGATTTTCCGTTCGCTGTCCATCAGGCTCAGGGAAAATTCCTGTTCATAATTGTCGCTGCCAATATCGGCCATATGAATTGGCATACTGGATAGATCGCCGGCGGAATCCTGCCGCGAGGTTTTCAGGGCACCTAATTCAATGTGATTGACATCGCCAATGATTTCTTTCAGCTTTTCGACCAGCAATTCACGGAAATAAGCCAATTCTGCGGCTGTCAGTCTGCTTTTCCGCTTTCTGGACATTTTTTTTCTGGCACTTTTCTTAGCGGTTTTTTTCTTAGAAGTTGTTTTCTTCTTCGCAACGCTCTTCTTAGCAGCTTTTTTGACGGCCTTCTTCTTTACCGCTTTCTTGGCAATCACCTTTTTTGTTTTTTTCTTAACTTTTTTTGCCACCAAAACTTACCTTTCTTATGGGCCTCTGTTTTTGATGCTTTTCACAACTGAAAATGCAAAAATGAACGGGTTATGATACACAAATTATCGGCATTTTTACAATGAAATTTCGTATTTCATCAAAAAAAGGCATTTGTACGCAGTGCCAAACAGAATTGCGACAGTCAATTTTCAGGGAACAGCAAAAATTCACTGAAAACCATCTGGAATTCGGTTTGATGAGCGATTTCCACATAGTCAATTTTTTCGGCAAGTTTTTTTGCCATTTTCCGCGCATCTTGGCTGATAAGAGCCATCTGGGCGCCGGATCCGGCCGCGTTTCCGACGAAGTGGATTTTTTCGATTGGGATATTTGGCAAAAGACCAATCCGTACGGCACTTTCTTTCTGGATATAATTCCCAAACGCACCTGCAAGCAGGAGTTGTTGAATGCTTTCTGTGTTGGCTCCGGCCTTTTGTAAAAGTAATTCAATGCCGGCCCGGATCGCCGCTTTCGCCAGCTGCATCTGACGAATATCTTTTTGGGTCAAAAAGACCGCCTCGTTCCACTGATTTTTTGTATAGTTACCGGCCAGGACAAAAGCCGGTTCATTGTTATGAGTGATAACTCGTCTTCGAATCGAATCCAAAAGCATCGGGTCCAATTCGCAACGATCACAGAACCGGCCGGTTGAATCAATAATACCCAGTTCCAGCATAACCGCGATGGCGTCAATTAAGCCGCTGCCGCAGAGCGTAGTCGGCTGAACTGAGTCGATGACATCAATATCGAGATCTACTCCATTCATAAAAACACGCTCAATTGCACCGGATTGCGCACGGCTGCCAAATGCAATCCCGGCTCCCTCCAGAGCGGGCCCGGCGGCGCAACTGGCAGCCAGCAGACGAGATTGTGTTCCGAAGACGATCTCGCCGTTTGTTCCGATATCGACCAGCAATGTTTTTGTATCGGTGATGTCCATGCCGCACGCCAGGGCCGCCGCGACGGTATCTGAACCGATGAAACCGGCGATATTAGCGAGAACATGGATATTGCCCGCCGGATTTATTTGAAGGCCTAAGTCTTTTGGTTTCCGGTCGGCGGTATCGAGAGAATAGGCCTGATAAGGGGCCTGACCGAGTTGGTGAACCGGGTGCTTGAGCAGCAAGTGGTTCATTGTGGTATTCCCCACGGCGGTCATTTCATAAATATCACCGCATTCAATCCCGGCTTGCCGGGCAACGGATTGGAGAAGATCGTTCAGGCAGCCAATGACAGCACTGTGCAGTTGTTCCGAACCGGAATCGTTTTCGCAATGGCTGATTCGGCTGATAACATCTGCTCCGTATTGACTTTGCGGGTTGCCAGCCGAGGTGGTGGCGATACCCTGTCCTGTATTTAGGTCCGTCAGGCGGGCGACAATGGTTGTCGTGCCGATATCGACTGCTGCCCCGTACAGCTTTTTGGTGGTATCACCCGGTTCAAATTCTGTCAGATGGTAGCAGGACGGCAGGGCGTTTTGTGCGGCACAATCACCCCGAGACAAGATTGCGGTAACGCCGCTTTGCTGATAGGATCGTAATTGGGATGAAAGCGTTTCGTTCTGCCTATTCGGGACAATCTGAACGGACACTTTATCCGCCAGCAATCCACAAAGCGTTTCAATTTGTGAGGGTGGATTTCCAAAAAAGATTTTTTGTACCGATGGAAACCTATCCACTTTTCGATAAATGCCGTGTTCAAGGATTTTTTGCTTAAAGAACCGGCTGGAATCCGGAACCAAAACGGCCAGATCGTGTTCAACGATATATTGACAGGCCAGCACCTCTTTTTCGGTAGGAAGCAACCGGACGGCACACTTGCCGCAACGACCTATTCCTCCGCAGGGCGTGGCCAGAACCACTCCTGCCTGACCGGCCGCTTCCAGCAATGTCGCACCTGCGTGAATTGTCGTAACCAGATTGTCCGGCTGAAATTGAACCGTGTAATGTTTCATGCCAAAACTTTCTTCTTCTCTGATTTCCCAACCCCATTCTGACAAAATCATTTTACAGAATAAGCGGGCGAAATCAACAGAATAAATAAAAATACCTTTTCAGGACTTAGAATAGGCGGTACAATGGAGCAGATTTTGAAAAGGACTGTAGCAGGGAGTATGATATGGCAGAACGGATTCCGAAGATTGTGGTGATTGGGCCGGCCTTTGTTGATATGGCCGTCAAGTGCCAAACGCATCCGATACCGGGAGAGGTTGTTGAAGGGAGCGGCTTTACCTCTATCGCTTCCGGCGCTGGGGTCAATCAGGCGATTCAGATCGCTCTCTGCGGTTGTGAAACCTATCTGTTGGCTCGCGTTGGCGAGGATTGTTTCGGGGGGTTGATCCGCAAACATCTGGAACGACATCACGTTCTGACCGAGTTGGTTTATCCTACTCAGGCGATGAGTACGGGGGTTATCGTTACGGTTGTTGATAATCAGGGTGAAAACTGTGGTTGCCGTTCCCTTGGAGCCAACCGCATATTGGGCCGGGATGAGATTGACTATGCGGCTGCCGAACAACAAATCGTGTTGGCAGATGCGATCTTGGTTAATGAGACAATCCCTCACCCGGCTGTTGTGGCGGCAATTCGATCCGCTCAAATCCATAAGACCCGGGTTATTCTCAGTGCCGAACTCCCTCACCCGGATCGTGAAGCGGTTCGGTCGTTGGATTGGCCGATGGAGTTTTACAATACAGATATTCTGGTTTTGAGTTTTCAGGGGATGTCGTGTGTGTCGGAACTTGGAGCCGGGGGGGAGGGGGAGTTGAAATTTATTGGGGCTGAAATGGTTGCTCGCGGGGCGAAATGTGTTGTGATGAGTTTCGGGTGGCGGGGGGCGTTAG
>QNBU01000131.1 GCA_003644215.1 Planctomycetota bacterium | reverse complement strand
GTCGGACGGCGGCTGGACTTCATTACGCAGGAAATGCTGCGGGAGGCCAATACCATCGCCAGCAAGAGTTCAGACACGACGATTAATCAGTCAGTCATCGAAATGAAATGTGCGATTGACCGGATTAAAGAACAAGTTCAAAATGTCGAGTAATGATTGTATTTGAGCAATGACAGAATCTGAAAAACAGAAAAAATTGATTATTATCAGCGGACCCTCAGGCGTCGGCAAGAGTACGATCTGCAAGCAGGTCGTCGAGAAGCTGGGCGCTTTTTTGAGCGTATCCTCAACCACTCGCTCTCAGTCCGAGTCGGAGGAGCAGGGTCGCGAATACAACTTTTTATCGCGGCAAGAATTTGAAGAGAATATCCAAAATAACGCTTTCTTAGAATACGCCGAAGTGTTTTGTAATTACTATGGAACGCCGACAGGGCCGGTGGACGAGGCACTGGCTGCCGGGCGTATCGTGATCCTGGAAATTGATATCCAGGGCGCTTTGCGGGTCAAAAAAGTCCGGCCTTGGGTGCAGACAATTTTTATACTCCCACCGCGTACAAAAGACCTGCGCCAGCGGATCGACGGCCGCGGCCGCGGGGAAGATGAAGAGACAAAAAAACGCCGGCTGGAAACCGCCAGCCGCGAAATTGCCGCCGCGTGGCAGCATTATGATCACATGGTCATCAATGACGATTTGGGCCAGGCGGTTCAGGAAGTCGTTGATATCATTGACGAAAAATTAAAGGAAACAATATGATTGAAGAACTGAAAAATACAGATATCGTGAACAAGGTGGGCGGACGATTTAAGCTGTCGGCGCTGATCCAAAAGCGGATGATCGAACTGATGGAGGGCGGACGGCCTCTGATCGAAGACACCGAGGGCATGAGCCAGATGGAAATTGTGGTCCAGGAGATCAAGCAGGATAAGATCATCCTGGATGCCACCGGTGACGAAAAAAAGCCCGCAACCGATGTGCTGTAACAACAGCTCCAGCGGCGCAAGTAAGCCCGATAGGGTTATAAGAAACGCTACGGCGGGTGGCACGGTCAAGCTGTGCTTGGCCGTGAGCGACAAAGCGGCCGCATGCCCATGCGGAAAAATGCAATGACACAAAATAAAACGCAATTTGATGGAGCAAAGGTGCTGCTCGGTGTCAGCGGCGGGATCGCGGCGTATAAGGCCGCCGACCTTGCCAGTAAGCTGACCGCTACCGGAGCCGTTGTACGCACGATGATGACCGACAGTGCATGCAAACTGATTGCTCCGGCGACATTTGAAGCGGTAACGGGCCAACCGGTTTATACCAGCTTGTGGCAGGGGCCGGAGGATTTCAAGATCGGCCATATCCAAACAGCGGATTGGGCCGATACGGTTGTGGTGGCGCCGGCGACGGCCAACATTATCGCAAAGATTGCTTCGGGCATCTGCGATGATCTGCTGAGTACAACCCTGTGTGCCTGCTGGGACAAACCGGTCCTGCTTGCTCCGGCGATGAACAATAAGATGTGGGCCAACCCCATCGTCCATCGCAACATGTCAATCCTGACAGACCAACTCAAATTTAAAACCATCGGCCCCGCATCCGGCCGCCTCGCCTGCGGCACCAAAGGCATCGGCCGCATGGCCGAACCGGCGGACATATTGGAAGCTTTGATGGAAATCCTCTAATTTCTTACCAGCCAAAGCGTGAAATTTTATCTGATTCTCATACTACTTCTATGTAGATAGATATGGCCCTCAGAATCAAATGACAGTAGCTCCTCATACAAAGAGATATCACAAGAGAGCGAGAGCTCATAAGCTAGGCCATTAGGATCACAACTATATTCCCAATCAACATGGGATAGATCGGACAGATATTTTGGTACTAATTGCTCAAGAGAGGTGGGCCATTCACCTTTATTTTTTCTATATTTTTCGACGGCATCCCAGTGATAAGGATCCGAAAAGTATCCTAATCCATAGGAATATAAAGAGGGTAAATATTCAGGAACTAATTCGTTGAGAGAAGCCGGGTATTTTCCATTTTCATCCCTATATCTTTTCAAAATCCAAGTAAATTTATTTCCTGTAAGTTCTAGGGATTTCCCATGACATTTATCTCTTAGGATTTCACATTCATCTCTCAGAAAAAGAATATGAACTCCTGCACATAGCAAGAGAGTTAGAAGGAAAACAGTCAATAATCGATGAGATAGCGTCTTCATTTAAATAGCCCTTCCGTAAAATGGTCATGTTTCCCTATACACATCCCTGCGGTGGCCTATCTGCACCACCAGCACGAGCAGTTGATTGTCTTTGATGGTATAGATGATGCGGTAGTCGCCGCTGCGAACACGATATAAATTCTTCTTTCCCTGTAGTCGCTTACACCCATGAGGCCGGGGGTCATTTTCCAATTCACGAAGTTTTCGAATAAGCTGTTGCTGGACAATCGCATCCTGCTTACGAACAAACTTTGAAGCTTTAGGGCCGACATCAACCTTATACATCCTTGTTTGAATATCCTTCTTCCAGTCCCAGTTCCTTTACCAGGTCATCCAAGGGAATAAAATTTCCTTCTTTGAGTGCTTCTTCGGCGGCCTTGATGTCGATTTCGTCTTCGAGCCGTTCCAGCAGTTCCATATCCTCCACCGACACCAGTGCGAATGCGGGCTTGTTGTTCTTTTTCACGACCACCCGTTCACCGCCGTAGATCACACGATTGGCCAATTCGGACAGTTTTAACCGGATTTCTGACATGCTGATTGTTGTCATTTTTACACCTTTCAATACACGATCACTGGATTTCTCTCCTAATAGTATCGCAAATATCCCCCTGCTGTTCAAGCAAAAACTTGCAAAATGTATAAAGTTTATAAGATTTACAAGTTTCGTGAAATCAAATTAGCGTGGCATGGGCTTCGAAGCCCGCCAAGCACGGCCAGGATGGCCGTGCCACAGCTTTTCTTTTGGATGTACTTCGTTTCTTCTTTATGGTACAATCACCAACTTGTTTTGTTGTTGAAAAATCAGGTATCTAACAGGGTCTTGAAAAGTCAGGTGAGTTTGTGAGTGAACCGAAAGTTATCCGCGTTACAGGCGCGTGTGAACACAACTTAAAGAATATCGACATCGATATTCCGCGGGATCAACTCGTGGTGGTAACGGGTCTGAGCGGGTCGGGCAAGAGCTCGCTGGCGTTTGACACGATCTATGCCGAGGGCCAACGCAAGTATGTTGAGTCCCTCAGTGCCTATGCCCGCCAGTTCCTCGAGCAGATGCAAAAACCGCACATCGAGCATATCGAGGGCCTCCCTCCCACTATCGCCATCGAACAGCGCAGCGCATCGAGCAATCCCCGCTCGACGGTGGCAACCACGACCGAAATTTACGATTACTGCCGCCTGCTGTTTGCCCGCGCCGGCACGCCGCACTGCTGGGTTTGCAAAAAAGTCATCAGCAGCCAGCACGCCTCGCAGATCGTCGATTCGATCCTGGCCCGACCCGCCGACACACGCATCCAGATATGCGCCCCGATCATTCGCGGCCAGAAAGGCGAACACAAAGAGGTCTTTGTCCATATCCAGCGGGAGGGGTTTGTGCGTGTGCGAGTGGATGATGAGATTTATGACGCCAAATCAGCACCATCGCTGGACAAGAACAAAAAACACGATATCGCCGCCGTGGTGGATCGACTGGTACTCAAAGACGGTATTCGTATTCGTCTGGCCGATTCAATTGAAACGGCGTTGAAGATGGGCGATGGCGTTGTCAATGTAATGATTCAGGAACCGGACGGCCAAAAGAATAACGGCGGCGAAGGCCACTGGCACGATGTTCTTTACAGCGAGAAATACGCTTGCAACGATCACCCGGAGGCCTCGCTGGCCGAGCTGTCACCCCGGCTGTTTAGCTTCAACAGTCCCTACGGAGCGTGCCGGGCCTGCGATGGGCTGGGGACGATACTCGAATTTGACCCCGATCTGATCGTGTCGGATAAAAACATCTCGCTGGAAAACGGCGCTGTCGAGGCATGGCGCAAAGGCGGCAAGCGGATGAACATTTATTACAACCGCCTGATCAAGCGGTTTTGCCGCTACTTCGGCATTCGCAAGTCCGACCCGTTTAGCTCAATTCCCGCCGCTGTCCGAAAAATCCTGATGTATGGGACGACCGAAAAAGATGCAAAAAAATACGGACACCGCTTCGAGGGGGTCATCCCCAACTTAGTGCATCGCTGGAAAAATACCACCAGTGAATTCGTCAAGGCGCGGCTGCATAGTTATCTGTCCGAGTCGCCATGCGCCCGGTGCGGCGGAACACGCCTGCGGCAGGAAGCGACAGCGGTAACCATTGGCAAAAAAAGCATCAGCACTGTAACCGGAATGAGTATCGAAGAAGCCCACGATTATTTCCAGTCGCTCAAGCTGGACACCGAAAAAACGCTGATCGCCGCCCAGCCCCACATCGATCATAAACTTCAAACGGGCGCGAATTTCTTTCAGCGGCTGGGCGGCGATCAGC
>QNBU01000130.1 GCA_003644215.1 Planctomycetota bacterium | reverse complement strand
GACATGGGAATTTGAAGCGGTTATGACGGACTGCTCTCAGGGCAATCTTTCGTTCGGTCATTCCGAGCGTATCCGGTATGTCAATCGGCGTCGATTCACACGCGTACAAACGGATAAACTGGCAAAGATCGCACTGTTTCCCGTTTTTAGCCAGGTAACCGAGTCCAAACAAATGGAACTGTCCTTTGTGCCTGCGGTGATCACAGAGATTGCTGGTCCCTGTCTTCGGGTCAGGACGGGTTTGTCGGTTCAGATTCGCCAGCGTGTCCTTCTGGTTTTTGACTTGGAGGAAGGTCGCCTCGTGCAGGATGTGGGCGAAGTACGTGACATTCGTAACACTGAAACAGGAGATGCGATTATTATAGAATTGATTGGACTCCACGCCAAAGCCATTGGTGAACTGGTTCGTGTGGCAAATCAAATTGCCCATGAAGAGGCCACCGGGTCAGCAGCGGAACCGCTGGCACAGGAACAGATGGAGGTGGTTTCCTGATGTCTGATATAATCAATGGAATCGCTTCGGGGCTGAATGCGTTGATGAATGAGTATGACGCTGTATCGCATAATATTGCCAACAGCAATACCGCTGGATTCAAAAAACGGCTCAGTTCGTTCAGTACCAAGGCACAGAATATTGCGGGTGAGAATTTTAGTCCTCTGGCCGGTTCGATTGACTGGCAGGTGAAAATTGACTTCTCGCAGGGACCATTAAAAAGGACAGATCGTCCGCTGGATATGGCGATGGAGGGCAAAGGTCTGTTGGCACTGGAAAGTCCAGGCGGTCGATTGTACACACGAAACGGCTCGTTGCAAATTAATATCTTAGGGCAGCTTACTGATATGAATGGGCATTTGGTGTCCGGCAAAACCGGCCCCATTACGATTCCCCGTTCCATCAGCGACAGTGATATCCAGATTAGCAGCGAGGGTGCTGTTCGTGCTGGCCAAAGTGAATTGGGACAGTTGAAAATAGTTGAATTTGAAAACATTGACCAGCTCAAACCAGCCGGTAATGGTTGTTTTCGCGGGCCGGAAGAGATGGTTTTGAAACCGGCGGAAAACACGCATATTCGCCAGGGATATCGCGAAGATTCAAATGTGCAGGCGGTTCAGGAGCTAACAGACCTATTGACGATTTCGCGGCTCTTTGAAGCTAATACAGCTTTTTTGAAAAAGAGCAGTGAAAATAGCAGGGTGATTATGGGAGTTGCAAACAGTTGATTCAAAAAAACACGAAATCCAGGAACATGAGACTCAATTCCAAGATAGGAGTTAAAAAATGTTGAGAGCTTTTTCCACAGCGGCGACAGGGATGGACGCGCAGCAAATGATGGTGGATACGATTGCGAATAATCTTGCGAATGTTAATACGAATGGATACAAGCGGACGCAGGTGAATTTCCAGGATCTCTTGTACATCAAGCTCCAGGAGGCTGGTCGTGAGATATCCTCCGGGATTACGGCGCCAAGCGGTCTGGAAATTGGCAGCGGGGTCAAAACGGCTTCGACAACTCGGGTGTTTACTCAGGGGGAATTCCAAGGGACAGGCAACGAACTGGACTGTGCGATTCAGGGGGATGGCTTCTTCCAGGTGACGCTTCCGAATGGGGAATATCGTTACACACGGGACGGGGCTTTTCAAAAGAACTCTGAGGGGAGTATCGTCAATGCCAGTGGCCATGAAATTAGTCCGGGATTTTCCATTCCTGACGAGGCGATGTCCATTGATATTTCGCTGGATGGAACCGTTACGATTGATACGCCGTCCGGTGTGCAGGCTCTGGGACAGATCGAGTTATACCGTTTTTCAAATAATGGTGGACTGAGTTCAGAGGGCGGAAATTTGTACAAGGAAACAGAGGCCAGCGGTACGGCAACTGCCGGCATAGCGGGCGAAAACGGCTACGGGACGATTTTGGCCCAATATCTTGAAAAGGGAAATGTGCAGATGGTTAATGAGTTGGTGAATCTGATTACGGCTCAACGGGCGTATGAAATTAACTCCCGCAGTATTCGAGTGGGAGATGAAATGTTGCGGGAACTGAATCAGCTTGTCCGTTAATACAGGTGGATAGAATAATGAACGATAAAAGATGTTTCATTTTGGCGTTGGTTGTCGGAGTTTGTGCTGTTGCGTGCGGCGGCGAAGCGGACGAGTCTCAACAACTCCGCATTTATTTGCCCAGAGACAAAACCATTGCATCGGAGGTGATCGAATTGGGGCAGATCACCGTTATTTTGGGAGATGATTCGATTGTGCCGTTAGCGAATGAGATTCGGCTGGGGCAATTTTCAGTGCCGGGGCAGGAAATCATCATTGATCGTAAGACGGTTCTCAGTCGTCTGGCCAGTTCCGGAATCAAAGCATCGTCTGTCGTTTTTAACGGTGCCGAAATAATCCGTGTCCGGCGTGATGAGGATATTATCGCGGCGGACCGTTTTGTGGAAACGGCGCGTGATTACTTACGGGAGCAACTTTCAGACGAGCAAATTAAAACCTTAAAACTGATTCGCCCTGTCAAAGATTATCCCCTTGACGATGAGAGTGAATCGGTCACATTAACGGCCTTGATGTCAAGCCGCCGGGGCAATCGCATGAAGCATGTTACGGTGCGGGTCATTCGGGACGGCATTGAATTGGGTCGTCGGGAACTTGTTTTTTCTGTTCAATATCCTTGTCATCGACTGGTTGCGAAGCAGTCATTACCCACCGGGACACAGATTACGCCGGGTAATACGATTATGGAAAAATATATGTCCAATACGCCGGCAGAGGTCTCCGTTTCGTTGGCCTACGGAATGATAGCAAAACGCGATATTTCCGGCGGGACAACAATTACAAAGACAATGACGAAATACAAGGAAGTTCCTGTTTTGATCAGAAAACGACAAAAGGTTGTCCTGAAGTTAGACACAGGAGGGCTTTATGTTTCTGCAACCGGAGAGGCGGCTGAAGATGGGCGAATAGGAGATATTATTCGGGTTCAACGCGGTTCGCGTCAAACCAAAGACCTGAAAATAGTGTTAGGTGAAGTGATGCCGGACGGAACAGTCAGGCCGGTCCTTTGAAAGGGGTAAAGATGAAACGCCACAGGCAGATTAACTATGGACTCATTATGGGTATGATTTTTCTCATGGGGTATGGCTCCGAAGCTGGGGCCGATTCTATCTGGAGTAAACGCAGCCCGAATGCCAGAGACCAGTATGCTGATGACAAGGCCAATCAGATTGGCGATATACTGACCATCGTTATTTCCGAATCGCATAAGACCGACACCAAGACCAAGCGCAGTTTAGAGCGGGACAGTGAGCGAGAGATATCGTTTGACAGTAAAGATATTGCGGTTGGCAGTTTTCATCCCATTCCGGATGTATCCGTCAAGACCGGATCGAATAAAAAAATCGACGGAAAAAGCGACTACAAAGATGAACGAACGATTGAAGACCGAATTTCTGTAATTGTGCAGGATATTCATCCCAACGGCAACCTCGTAGTCATTGGAAGCCGCACACGGGATGTTAACGGTGATAAACAGGTGATTCAGGTCAGCGGGATTGTTCGACCCAGTGACATTTCGTATGGAAACAGCATTCGCAGTGAGCAGGTTGCAAATTTTCAACTTGTCTCGATTAGCGAGGGCGTTAGCGCGGACTATAACAACCCGGGATGGCTGGGTAAGATTTTAGATTTCGTCTGGCCTTTCTAAGTGACAGAAACCAAACTGATACGATGGTGTGAGCAAAATCGATGAAAAAACTATTACTCCTATTATGTTTGATCCTGATATTCCGGGCGAATGGCTCTGCGGCAAAAATCGGGGACATTAGCGATGTTCAGGGAATTCGCAGCAACCCGCTGATGGGAACCGGATTGGTGGTCGGATTAAACGGCACCGGTGACAATTCTCTGCCGAGTGCGCAAATGCTGACCAGCCTGTTAAGGCGCGAGGCGGATACAACATTTTTGTCGCCGATGTTGCAGTCGGCGAATATTGCCGTTGTGATGGTAACAGCGGAACTGGGGGCCTGGGATCGTGAAGGGTCGTTGATCGACATCAATATCTCTGCACTTCAGGACGCGGCCAGTTTACAGGGGGGGATGCTTTTGGCGACCGAGTTAAAGGGGATGGACGGAGAGGTGTATGCGGTGGCACGTGTCGCGGCGATTTCAACCACCTCGTGGACTGTTGAGGGAAATACCGGTTCAAAGATAGCCAAGAATCATCCGACGGTGGGTCGGATTCCAGACGGGGCGCATGTGGAACGATCAGAACTGTCCCGATTCTTTGATGTGGTTGGCCGGCATCGATATTTGACGCTTACCCTGCGGCATGACGATTTTACGACGGCTGAGCGAATCCGGCAGGCCATTGATACGAAATACGCCGATGCGGGCTATGCTCAGGATCCGGGTTCCGTTCGGGTACAAATTCCGAAAGATGTTTCTTCGGGAAATGTGCTGCGTTTTGTGGATTCGATTATGCAGCTTGATGTAGAGCCGCATATGCCGGCGATTGTTG
>QNBU01000129.1 GCA_003644215.1 Planctomycetota bacterium | reverse complement strand
GGTGGACGATGCCGAATTAGCCGAACGCAAAAAACAATGGAAACCCCGCAAACCAAGTATTACAACCGGCTATCTCGCAAAATACGCCAGCATGGCCACCAGCGCCGACACCGGCGCCATCCTCAAGTGGGACTAAGGTAGCTCAGGCATCTTGCCTGAGTCGGTAATGCGGCGTAATCCGCCCGATATTTTCTCAGACAGGATAAACGGGATTAACAAAAGACAGGGCCGAAGGCCCGAAAGTTATTTAGCCGGGGGCGTAAGCCCCCGGTAACAGGCAAGAAAACAGCAAAGCCCCGAAGGGGCGAAAGTAAAGGGAGTTTGCGGCGTGTCCTATACAAACTTGAATTACCACATTGTGTTTTCAACAAAGAATCACGCCCCGTTTCTGGATGAAACTGAAATGAACCGCTTATTTGAATACATCGGCGGGATTATCAAGAACATGAAAGCAACATTACTTTTGGTGGGTGGGACCACGGATCATATCCATATCGCTGTACGCCTGCATCCTGAACTTTCAATCACTGAATTTGTCCGAACAGTGAAAACAAACGCTTCAAAATGGGTACATGATACCTTGTCAGAAAAGTTTTCCTGGCAGGAAGGATACTCGGCGTTTTCGGTTTCTCAATCGATTGTCGGTAAAGTGATCGAGTACATCAGGGGGCAGAAGGAACATCACAGAAAATTGTCATTCAAAGAGGAGTTGAAATCCTTTCTGGAAAAACATCATATTGAATATGATGAGAAGTATTTGTAACCAATGACTTTCGCCCCTTCGGGGCTTAGCTTTGTTGTCGAACCCATACCGGGGGCTTACGCCCCCGGCTAAGTAACTTAACACCCCTTCGGGGTGCGGGGAAATAACAACCGGTCAGGCAAATTGCAGGGTGGGCCGTGCCCACGCGGACAAAAACTACAGCAACCCGCACACGCGGATATCCGTCCCGAAAGTATCAATCCGCACATTTTTGAGTTCCAGGCAATCGTTCAGCGTACTCATTGGTTCGCTGATTGGGGCGGTGCCGTTGTTGCCGAGAGTTATTGCTGCGATGTAGATTTGCACTTCATCGACGAGGTTTTGGTTTAGGAATGATGTGATCAATGTGGGTCCGGCTTCAATGAGTACCTGCTGGATTCCTCGTGCGCCCAATAGCGACAATGTTTTCTTCAGATCGCCATGATCCTCACGGATCGGCACCGCCAGCACTTCTGCGCCCGCCGATTGCAGCTTTTCGACCTGTGCGAATTCGGTCTGTGCTGTTTGGGCGGTCGTTACCACCGCCGTTGGCGCATCGGGAACCGTAATCAGGTTGCAATCCAACGGCATCCGCAATCCGCTGTCCAACACGACACGCAGCGGCGGGCGCTCAATTGTTTCGTCTTCGATGCGGACGGTTAGTTGTGGGTTATCGGCGATGACGGTGTCAATGCCGGTCAAAATCGCCCCCATGCGTTTACGCAGCCGATGTACATCGGCCCGGCTCTGTTTGTTCGATATCCAGTTGCCCTCGTCGCCGGTGTTTTTCCGGGCCAAATAGCTGTCTTTGCTTTGCGCCCACTTGACGACCACCCACGGCATTCCCGTCCGGCTGTGTTTATAGAACGGCGCATTTAGCTGTTCCGCTTCCTCCTGACAGAGTCCGACCTCAACAGCAATCCCCGCTTGCCGGAGTGTTTCGATACCGCCGCCGGCCAGCTTTGTCGGGTCTTTTGAGGCGATGGCGACATTGGCGATTTTCGCATCGATGACGGCCTGTGTACACGGCGGCGTCTTGCCGGTATGGCTGCACGGTTCCAGCGTTACAAACAACGACGCACCCGCCGGATTATGTCCGTTGCGCCCGCAGTCCGCCAGTGCATTGACCTCCGCATGCGCTTCGCCGAACCGCTCGTGAAATCCCTGCCCGATGACGGAACCGTCTTTGACGATCACGCACCCGACCGCCGGATTGGGCTCGACACAGCCAACGCCCTTTGCGGCCAGTTCCATCGCCATCTGCATATATTCGGTATCTGATTTCATCACACAGCAATTATACCATAACACCGGCGATTTCACAGATTATTTGCCGGCAAATTCGATAGAGGGTGGCACGGTCAAGCTGTGCTTGGCCGTGGGGCAGCAAACAGTGTCAGCGGTGCGGTTTTGGTAACTGTAACCCTTGCAAACTGCCCCGTCAGCGATTCCGGGCCGTTGAAGACGACGATGTAGTCGTGTGCGGTGCGTCCGATGAGCTGGGGATTGTTATTGTTTTCGGCCCTGTTTAGATTCGGTTTTTTGCTGAGGCCCTCGACCAGCACTTCGACTTCTTTCCCCAAAAAGCGTTCATTATCTTCGGCGGATATCTCGCTGATGACTTCCAGCAGTTTGGCGTTTCGCTGCTGCTTGACTTCATCGCTGACAGTGTCTTCCAGTTTTTTCTCCGAGTGCGTATCCGGCCGGGGTGAATACTTAAATACGAAGGCGTTCTTGTAGCGAACCCGCCGCACCAGTTCGACCGTTTGCTCGAAATCGTCATCCGTTTCACCGGGAAAGCCCACGATAAAATCCCCGGCGATGGCGATACCCGGCACGATCGCGCGGGCGGTGTCCATCAAGTCAATATATTGCTGGGTTGTGTAGCCGCGATTCATTGCCTTGAGGATACGGTCGGAGCCGCTTTGGGCGGGGATGTGCAGATATGGGCACACTTTGGGATTATTCGCCATGACTTTTAATATCGATGTGTCAAACCGCCCCGGGTGGCTGGTAATGAATCGCACCCAACCAATGCCGTCGATTTCGCTGACCTGACCGAGCAGATCGGCGAGTGTGTAGGTCTTCTCGCCCGCCTTGTATTGGTACGAATTAACCGTCTGGCCCAGCAGGGTGATCTGCTGAATGCCCTGGGCGGCGAGCTTTTTGGCCTGCTCGAGTATCGCTTCCGGCGGGCGGGATACTTCCGGCCCGCGAACGAACGGCACAATGCAGTAGGTGCAAAAATTGTTGCAGCCCCGCATCGCCCGGATAAACGCCTGCGACTTGATATGGTTGGCGTCGGTATCATAGGCCAGTTCAAAATCGTCCAGTTTATGGCTATCGGTGATGACTTGTTCGCTGGCGGCTGGCTGGCGGATTTTTTCGCTGACCGACAGATGCTTGTCATGGTCGCCCATCGCCTCGGCAATCAGTGCCGGTACTTCGTGCAGCTGGGCCGGCCCGGCGACAATATCCACGGCCTCATGAGCCAGCAGTTCATCGCCTAATCGCTGGGCCATACAGCCGATGACCGCCACCCGCAGGTTGGGGTTGGATTTTTTGAGATATTTGAAATGCCCCAGATTGGAAAACACCCGATTTTCAGCATTTTCCCGCACCGAGCAAGTGTTGACAACAATCACATCCGCCGCCTCCGGCGTATCAGTCAGCTCATAGCCCTGCTCACCGAGCGCACCGACGACCAGCGACGAATCCAGCTTATTCATCTGACACCCAAAACTCTTCAAATGGATTTTCCGCGTTGGCATAGACACCGGCAGTATAGCGAAGATGAGCCGACAAATCCAGTGTTTAGCGGATTCGTTCGATGAATTCGGCTTCGTTGATAGTTTCGATGCCGAGTTTTTTGGCTTTTTCGAGTTTGGTTCCGGCGTTTTCACCGGCAATTAGTAAACTTGTTTTTTTGCTGACGGAGGAGCTTGTTTTGCCGCCGTGGTCGGTGATGAGTTGCTTTATTTGGGAGCGGGTGAGGGTTTTTAGTGTGCCGGTAACGACGAGGGTCATGCCGTCGAGGATGTTGGATGCTTTTTCTTTCGGTGCGGCGGGGGTTACACCGGCGGCGAGCATTGCTTCGATGACTTTGACATTATCCGCATTGTGGAAATAGTCATAGATGCTTTCTGCCATGACCGGGCCGATCTGGTCGATAGCGGTGAGTTGTTCAACAGAGGCATCCATCAGTTTATCCAGCGAGCCGAATTTATCGGCCAGGATCTGGGCGGACTGGCCGCCGACATTGCGAATGCCGAGGGCCGCGACGAATCGCCAGAGCGGGCGGGTTTTGCTTTGCTCGATACTGTCGGCGACATTGGCGGCGCTCTTATCCGCCATGCGGTCGAGTTGTGCGAGTTGGTCGAATCGCAGGGTGTAAATATCGGCGAATGTTTTGACCAGTTTGGTCTCGACGAGTTGTTCGATCAGGGCGGGGCCGAGTTTATCGATGTTCATTTGGCCCTTGCCGACGAAGTATTCCAGCCGTTCTTTCAATTGAGCCGTGCAGTTGGGATTGACGCATCGCAGGTACACGCCGTCTTCGTCTTTTTGCACCTGCCCGCCGCAAGCAGGGCACGCGGTAGGAATCTCGAACGGCTGACTCTCGAATAAATCCCGCTTCTTGATGATGACCTCAACGACCTGCGGGATGATCTCGCCGGCCTTTTCGATGATGACGGTGTCGCCGCAACGGACATCCAACCGGGCAACTTGTTCAAAGTTATGCAGTGTGGCTCGTTTGACGCTTGTTCCGGCTAATAGAACCGGTTTTAGGTTGGCAACGGGTG
>QNBU01000128.1 GCA_003644215.1 Planctomycetota bacterium | reverse complement strand
TCTTTAACTTCCATGTCAGTGCTCCTTATAAATAACAGATTCATAAGGAGTTATCGGATATATGGGTTCATTTTCTTGAGCATATATCGCGCTGTAGTAATAAACACACAAAACTAATTGATGTGCCTTTTGCCATACGAACAAATCTTCAAACCGCTCAACTTTTTTCCAAGCCATCCACTATTCCCTTCCAGCACAATTTCCATATACTTGCATACTTGTATACTTACATACTTTATTTACTGTTCTTTCAACTTCCCCTTCCAATAATGAATCTGCGCCTTGGCCGCTTCCGGCCCTGCGGAACCGGCGGATTGGTAGGATTGACAGACGCCCGCCGGATCGAGGGTATCATACACATCCTGCTCGATACCATCGCAGGCGGCCTTGAACGCTTCGATTGATAAATCCGCTAACTTCTTTTTACCCTCATCTTCGCACTGTGCCACCAGTGAGCCGACAATACCGTGGGCCTGCCGAAACGGAATGCCCTTTCGCACGAGGTATTCGGCTAATGCCGTCGCGTCGAGGAAGCCCGCATCGAGTCCGTCGGCGATCTGCTTGGTATTGAATGTTGTATGGCTGACAATCGCCGCGGTCATTTGCAAACACGCATCGATGGTATCACCTGCGGCGAACACATGAATCTTATCCTCCTGCAAGTCCCGATTGTAAGTCGATGGCTGGGCCTTGAGAATCGTCAGCATCGCCACCAGCGACCCGTAAACCGTACCCGTCTTGCCTCGGATCAGCTCCAGCATATCGGGATTTCGCTTTTGTGGCATCATACTCGAACTGGTGCAGTAGGCGTCATCGGTGGTAATAAACGAAAACTCCGCTGAGGTGTAAATAATCCAGTCCTCAGCCAGCCGCGACAGATGCGCCGAAACCAGTGAACAGCAGAAAATAAACTCCGCACAGAAATCGCGATCCGACACCGCGTCGATGCTGTTATATTTGATATCCCGAAAGCCCAGGTTCCTCGCCGTCATCTCCCGATCCAGCGGCAAAGTCGATCCCGCCACCGCCCCGCTGCCCAGCGGACACACATTGAGCCGGTCCCGGCAATCCTTGAACCGGCTGTAATCCCGCGCGAGCATCTCGACAAAGCTCAGCAGATACGATGCGATCGTTACCGGCTGCGCCCGCTGCAGGTGCGTATAAGACGGCATCATGTCATCGGTGTATTTTGCGGCCAATTTAACAAACGCCAACTGCAACTGCGTAATCCGTGTCAGGAGTATCTCGATTTCGTCCCGCATCCACAGCCGAATATCCGTCGCCACCTGGTCATTGCGACTCCGGCCGGTATGCAGTTTCTTGCCCGCTTCGCCGATTCTTTCGATCAGGGCCGACTCAATCGCCATATGAATATCTTCGAGTGTCTTGTCAAATTTGAATTGACCCGTCACGATGCTTTCGCCAATCGCCAGTAGCCCCTTTTTAATCTCCGCCGCTTCGGCTTTGGTAATAATCTTCACCGCCGCAAGCATCTCGGCATGTGCGATCGACCCGGCAATATCATATTTATACAACCGCTGATCGTACGACAGCGACTCGACAAAATCCACCGCCAACTCGTCAGCCGACCCCGAAAGCCGCTTTTCCCAACTCTTTTCCTGTTTGCTCATAATCGTTCCTCGCGCAATTGTGTTTTCTGCATAAACTTAATACTATTGGGGGAAAGTCATCTTTCCTTTTTGGACGGATGCCACTGGCGGCGTCATCAAAATATGACCTATCCACCAGCGGATCGATGCCTCGCTTCGGTGCCGGTATTATCTTCGCTCGCAAAAAACCATCTTCTTTATAAGTCCTTATGTCTCAATAACAGGACCGTATTCGTCGCCTAATTTTTTGGCTCCGCTCAGCTTTGTGCCGCCAGCCTTTTCCTCTGCTTTTTTGAGCATATCACTTGGGTTTCTCGCCTTATCAAGGAGTTCTTCGAGATCAATCAAATCTTTATCATATAACTCCCAAAGATGATCATCGAGAAGCTGCATACCCAGTTTTTTACCAATCTGAATGCTTGATTCAATACGGTAAACTTTATTTTCACGAATTAAATTCGAGATCGCCGGTGTTACAACCATAAATTCATAGGCCGCCACACGGCCGCGCGGTTTTCTGGGACACAGCGTCTGGCTAAGTACAGCGATCAGGTTTGTGCTGAGTTGTACACGAATCATCTCCTGTTGACTGACCGGAAACGCATCGATAATTCGGTTAATGGTTCCCTGGCAACCCGTCGTATGAAGTGTCCCAAACACAAGGTGTCCGGTTTCTGCGGCACTGATAGCCGCTTCCATCGTCTCTAAGTCCCGCAATTCACCCACTAAAATAACATCCGGGTCCTGACGCAACGCTCGTTTTAATGACTCTGCAAAAGAAGTAACATCCAGGCCAACTTCCCGCTGATTGATAATTGATTTTTTATGGTTGTGGTAATACTCAATGGGTTCTTCCACTGTGATAATGTGGCGATCCAGATTCTCGTTAATGTAGTTAATCATACTGGCCAATGTTGTTGTTTTTCCGCTGCCGGTCGGGCCGGTAACCAGAAACAGCCCCCTTGGACGGCGACATAAGGCCGAACACAGACCGGGAAGACCAATCTGTTCAAAACTCAATAATTCCGACGGAATCAAGCGGAGTACCATTGAAATATGACCTCTTTGCTTGAACACGGCCGTTCTAAATCGCCCCGCGTCGCCAAACGCAAAACCATAATCGGTACTTCCGGATTCCTGCAATTCCTCCTGATTTCGCTCCGGGGTAATACTTTTCATCAACGATGTCGTATCCTCCGGTTCAAGAACCTTTGTATCCAATGAACGCAAACGGCCGGAAATACGCAGGACCGGCGGTCGCCCGACAACAATGTGTAAATCCGACCCTCCCATCTTAATACACGCTTCCAGCAACCGATCAATATTCAAACTGGCCATTATTCAATCCCCAAAAAAAACTTTATCAACAAGTTCTATGCATCCATAACCAGGCCCTCGACCTGAGCCACACGCGAAACTTCAGAAGGCGTCGTAATCCCCCTGAACACTTTCTTTTTTCCATCGGCTAATAAGGAGTTCATGCCGGTTGCCAGTGCGATCTTTCGTAATTCACTCGCTGGCGCTCGACTCAGGGCCAGTTCACGCAACTGATTATTCATTTCCAACATCTCGAAAATCGCGATCCGGCCCTTAAATCCCGTCCCTTCACAACGATTGCAACCAGCCCCCTTGTAAATAGGATGCTTACGCATATCGTCCGGTTTAATACTGAGCAGTCGCAGGAAATGTGGATCCGGCGACTCATCGACAACCTTGCATTCAGTACAAATAGTCCGCACCAGTCGTTGAGCCATAATCGCCTGAATGGAACTGGCTGCCAAAAACGGCTTGACGCCCATATCGATCAAACGCGTAATCGCACTCGGAGCATCGTTGGTATGCAAGGTGCTAAAGACCAGGTGGCCCGTCAGCGCCGCCTGGATTGCAATATCGGCAACGATCCCATCACGAATTTCACCAATCAGAATGATATTGGGGGCCTGACGCAGCATAGACCGAAGAATCGACTCAAATGTCAGTCCGATGTCGCTTCGCACCTGGCATTGATTGATTCCCCCGATATTATACTCCACCGGATCCTCGGCCGTAATAATTTTCTTGTCCGGCCGGTTCAACTCCTGAAGCGCTGAATAGAGCGTTGTCGTTTTACCCGAACCCGTCGGCCCAGTTACCAGAAAAATACCATTGGGCCGTTTGATGATCTTTGTGAACCGTTCATAGTCCTCGGCATCAAAACCGATGGCCTGAATACCGATATTGACCGATTCCGGGCGCAAAATACGAAGAACCGTACTTTCACCATGATAGCCCGGCAGGCAGGAGGCACGGAAATCAATATCCTGATCGTCAATTTGGCGTTTAATACGGCCATCCTGCGGGAGCCGGCGTTCTCCGATGTCCATCCCGGATAAAATCTTAAAACGAGCCAAAAGCGGGGCCTGCATGTTTTTGGGGATATTATCCCGCTCGACGCAAACCCCATCGACGCGATATCGAATCCGAACACGGTCGGCCATGGGTTCAATATGAATGTCACTGGCCCCCATGCGTACGGCCTCGTCGATAACTAAGTTTGCAAGCCGAACAATCGGACCATCGTCCGTTTCATCACCGGTTGCCTGGGCACGCCGCACTTCGGCCTCAATGGCATGCCCCATCGCCCGTAATTCCTCGGCTGTCTGGTCAATACTGCGGCGGTATTCGTCCGTGCTTTCCTGAGCGGCGCTTGCGCCCTGAATATAATTATCTATCTTTGTCGGACTTGCCAGACAGCAACGCATCTCCATATTAAGCCGGAAACGGAGCAAGTCCATCGTATCCAGGTCCATCGGATCCTTAATAATAACCCTTAATTCACCGTTGTCCTGGCTGAGGGGGATGATTCCATGTTTTTTGGTGATGTCTTCGGGGACTAATTTGGCAACATCAGAGGGAATATCGACTTTGTCCAAATCGACAAATTCAAAACCAAACTGC
>QNBU01000127.1 GCA_003644215.1 Planctomycetota bacterium | reverse complement strand
GTAATTTTATAACGCTATATAAATAAAAGACTTGGAGAGGTGACCGAGCGGCTTAAGGTAACGGTTTGCTAAACCGTCGTATCTCTAATAGGGGTACCGGGGGTTCGAATCCCCCCCTCTCCGTTTTTTTAAGGCCATAGGATGACAATCGTTGCCTATGGCTTTGTTTTCTATAGACTTATGTGAATCAGCGGGGGTGCTATTACTCAAGTGATTCGTGCTTTGGTTGGTGCCAATTGAAGACGACCGCTGACATCCAATGGAAGATGTCTGCATCAAAAGTATTGACCCGCAAAAAGCATCCTAACTCGTTGTACAATAATATAGTTATATGGATTTTAGAGTTGACGGCAAGAGGGGGGAGCTACCCGGGCGTTATATGATAATCCCAATGTTTTGCATCGTCGCAATCGGGCTCACTTGTGCCGCCACGCCGCTGTTATGCGTTTTTGTTAATGCTTGACATTGGGCCGCTGTCCTGCTACTGTTCCGCGATGAAATCTGACTCGATTCCAATTGAATATATACGAAATTTCTCTAGCGTCGCTCATATCGACCATGGCAAGAGTACGCTGGCCGACCGGCTGATGGAGCGGACCGGGGCGACGACCGAGCGGGATATGAAAGAGCAGCTTCTGGACAATATGGACCTTGAACGGGAGCGGGGGATTACCATCAAGGCCTCGTCGGTAACGATGCACTACGAGTACGAGGGCCGTGTCTATATGCTCAATCTGATCGATACGCCGGGGCATGTGGATTTTCACTATGAGGTGTCGCGGTCGCTGGCGGCTTGTGAGGGGGCGCTGCTGGTGGTGGACGCCAGTCAGGCCCAGACGGTGGCCAATACCTATCTGGCGGTTGAAAGCGGCTGTGAGATTCTGGGCGTAATCAACAAAATCGACCTGCCGGCGGCTCAGCCGGATCGGGTCATTGAAGAAACCGAGCAGGTCATCGGGATTACCGAAGAAGAATGCTTCCCGCTTAGTGCCAAGACCGGCGAGGGTGTAGATGCGTTGCTTGAGGCGATCGCAACCAAGCTCCCCGCCCCGGAGGACAAATCCGACAAGCCGACTGCGGCGCTGGTTTATGACAGCCATGCGGACGAATACCGCGGCGTGATTGCTTATGTGCGTGTCTTCGAGGGCAAGCTGACCAAACGGCAGAAAATCCGGTTTATGAGTTCCGGCAAGACCTATGTTATTTCCGAATTGGGCAAGTTTACGCCGCAGATGACGACAACGGAGGAAATTGGCTGCGGCGAGGTGGGCTATGTCGTCGCCAATATCAAGAAACTGGCGGATGTGACCATCGGCGATACGATCACTGATGACAACGCTCCGGCCGAAACGCCGCTGCCGGGTTACCAGCCGCCGATGCAGATGGTGTTTTCGGATTTCTATCCCGGCGGGACGACCGATTACCCGAAGTTGCGGGCCGCGTTTGAAAAACTGGCTCTCAATGACGCCAGTTTCAGCTTTGTGCCGCAAAGTTCCCCGGCGTTGGGTTTTGGTTGTCGTTGCGGATTTTTGGGCCTGCTGCATATGGAGATTGTCCAGGAGCGGCTGGAACGCGAAAGTGATATCGATGTTCTGCAAACGGCGCCGACGGTCAGCTATGAGGTGGTAACGACGATGGGCGATGTTAAGCGGATCGACTCGCCGAGTGAACTGCCGCCAGTCCAGAAGATTGACGAAATCCGCGAGCCGATGGTGCGGTTGGAGATCATCACCACCAGTGAAAGCATCGGCGGGATTATGAAACTGGCCGACGAACGCCGGTGTACTTTGCTCAAGACGGAGTATCTTAGCCCGACGCGCGTGATTATGGAATACCGGGCGCCGCTGGCGGAGATTGTGTATGATTTTTACGATGTACTCAAGGGCATCAGCCGGGGCTATGCGACGATGGACTATGAGTTTTTGGAGTTTGAAAAGGGCAATCTTGTCAGGATTGATTTTCTTGTCAATGGTACGGCCGTTGACGCGCTGGGTTTGATCGTCCATCGCACCAAGGCCGAACAGCGTGGCCGGCGGTTGCTGATTAAACTGCGGCGGGCCATTCCCAAGCACCAGTTTGAGATTCCGCTGCAGGTGGCCATCGGCGGTAAGATCATCGCCCGCGAAACCATCCGTGCCTATCGCAAGGACGTAACCGCCAAGCTGTACGGCGGCGATGTAACACGAAAAATGAAGCTGCTGAAAAAGCAGAAAGAGGGCAAAAAACGAATGAAGTCCATCGGCATGGTCAACATCCCCCAAGAGGCCTTCATGTCCATCCTCGATACCAGCGACGATTGATTTTCAGGAGTTCACACTTTAGTGTGTTATCGCAAAAACAAGCTAAAGCTTGAACTCCTACGAGCTGCTTGCTGCCAAAAGTTCGGTTTCGTTTTCGATTGTTTCGGCATCGCAGATGGGCAGTAAGATTCTGAAGATGGCGCCGCCGTCGGGGTTGTCCTCGATCCAGATGCGGCCGTTGTGCAGTTGGATCAGATCCCGGCAAATCGCCAACCCCAGCCCCGTTCCGTGCTTGCCAGGGCCGATGTGTTTTTCCACCTGAACGAATCGATCAAACACTTTTTCTTTGTCGTCGCCATGGATGCCCGGGCCGTTGTCTTCGACGCTGATGCGAAGCCGCTCGCCTTTATCCTCGACTCGCACGACAATCTTTCCGGTGTTTTCCGGCACAAACTTTGTCGCGTTTTCAATGATGTTATTGAAAACGCGGGTGATTTTCTCAAGATCGGCGTTGATATAAAGATCGTTTTCTGGCAGTACCAGGTCAAGCTGGATATTTTTGGCGTCTGTTACAAAGCGGATCATTTCTACGAGATCGTTGACAACCGTTTGGATGCAAAGCACTTCCGGGTGGACCTTCATTTTTCCCACCTCAAGTTTGGATACATCCAGAAAGTCGTCAATGATACTGGTTAAACGACTGATCGCCTCATCCGCCATTTCGAGATTTTTCTGCAATTTCGGCGGTATTTTTCCCATGACCCCGGCCATCGCGTTGGACAGGATGTTCTTGAAAATCGTCAGGGGGGTACGCAACTCGTGGGAAACGGTCATCACAAATTCGCTTTTTAGGCGATCATGCTCCTTAAGGTACTCATTGCTCTCAGTCAGTTGCTCATTCTGTAGATGAAGCAGATAGTCAGATTGCCACTTGGCGGTCAGTGCCAGGGCAAACTGGCGAATCTCCTGCGAATGGATCGGTTTCTGCATATAAAGCAACTTGTCTTCCGGCGGGATACGATGCGAAATCTCACTGATGTCAAAGTCGGAGAACCCCGTCATCATCACGATCTGGATATTGGGGTCAAGTTTTCGGATTTCCTCGGCGGTCGAAACGCCATCGATGCCCGGCGGCATCCGAATATCAATAAAAGCAACCGCAAACGGCTGATTTTTTTCGATGGATTCCTGAACTTGGCCGATGGCTTCATCGCCTTGACGACAGCAGCAAACATTGTAAGAAGCGGCTTTCCTTCGATTCGTTTTTGAATGATTAAAGAGGCGGTTTCCAAGCTCGTTAAGCTCTGCATTGTTTCGCTTGGCCGGAGACAGAACTTTTGCTAATTCATCCAGAATCAGGGGTTCATCATCAACCAGAAGAATGCGATTGTTTAGTTCCTTTTTGCGTCTGTTCGGTACTGTCAGCTTCATTCGAGGGTCTCCTGAGCCGTTTCAACGAGTTCTTCTTCCGGGGCCATTGGGATTAGGATGTGGAATACTGCCCCGCGGTGTGGCCCCTGGCTCTCGGCCCAGATGCGGCCTTTCATCGCGGTCAGTGTGTTGGCGCACCAGTGCAGGCCGATGCCTGTTAAGCCCTTTTGCTTTGAGGAGGCGCCGCGTTCAAAAATTTGCTGGATTTTTTCTTCCGCGATCCCGCCGCCGTTATCCTGTATCTGCCAGTGCAGCAGGTGTCTTTCTTGGACTGTTTCGATGGCTGCGGAAATGTGTATTTTGCGATACAACGGCCCCTCTTTTTCCAGCGATTCGGCCGCATTGATCAGCAGATTTTGAAGAATCTGCACAAAAGTCGTCGGTTCTACCGGAATGGCGGAGAGTTTTTTGAGTTTGGAGTCAATCGAAATGCGGCATTCATTTCGGATGCTTTCGGGAACCATCTCCATCGCCTTATTTAGAAGCTCATCCGGCTTGATAAACTCCACCGGCTTGTCTTCTCTGCCAAAGGTCCGCTGAATGTTGAGCATATCTTCAATCTGGAAGACCTGATCAGACAGATCGTCCAGCCCGCTTACCATTTCATTGAGATTCATCAGGACATCCTGAAAGGTCAGGTCCACAAATCGCATCAGGTCTTGGCGTCGCTGGGAGTCCAGCGTGCCGTGCTGCAATTCAGATTGCGCCTGTTCGAGATTTTCAAGAGGAACGGTCTTGAATTGTCCTTTGATCCGCTCGATTCGTGTTGTGATCGGACTCAGTGCGTTTCGGACATTATGAAGGATGCCCGAGGACATTTCTGTTACACCTGAGAGGTAAGATTTTTCCATCAGTTGCAGTTGTGCGTTTTGGAGTCGTT
>QNBU01000126.1 GCA_003644215.1 Planctomycetota bacterium | reverse complement strand
GTCCCCATCAAGGCAGCCGTTGCGAATTGGCCTTTAAGCGCCGAGAATGCCAAAAAGCTCCAGGAGCGTTCGGGCCTGCCGAAGAATTTGAGTTTCGATTTGGCTGAGGGTATCAAGCTGGAGATGGTTTTGATACCGGCCGGCGAATTTGTCATGGGCTCTACCGAAGGATATGCTGATGAGTATCCGATGAGCCGCGTGAAGATAGATAAACCTTTCTATATGGCCAAATTCGAGGTGACCAATTCGCAGTATTCACTGTTTGATCCGGCGCATCAGAGCGGTTATATCAGTGTCTATAACAAGGACCAGAGCCGGCGGGGTGTAGCCGCCGACCATGAAAAGCAGCCTGTGATTCGCGTGAGCTGGCAAGAATCGATGGCCTTCTGCGATTGGCTCAGCCAAAAGACGGGCCATAAGTTTACGTTACCTACCGAAGCGAAGTGGGAATATGCCTGTCGGGCAGGCAGCGATACGGATATGAACTACGGCAATGTTGCCACTAATTTCAGCAGGCACGCCAACCTGGCCGACGAGCGAATCCACAGCCTGACACCGCGCGATTCACCAAAGTGGATTCCAAGTGCCAAGGGAGTGAACGACGGGGTAGTGGCTACCGCACCTGTAGCTAAATATCAGGCTAACGCCTGGGGGCTTCACGACATGCACGGCAATGTCTGCGAGTGGACTCTCAGCGGATACGAACCCTATCCATACAAGGCAGGCTCCGGTGAGGCCGGCGAGAAAAAGGTTGTCCGCGGTGGCTCATTCTACGACAGGCCCAAACGTGCCCGAAGCGCTTTCAGACTTGGATACCCTAAATGGCAGCGGGTGTTCAATGTAGGTTTCCGCGTTGTGTGCGAAGTTCCGAAAAACCTTGTGAAGAAATAGCGTTGGGGGGGTTACAAATAAGCCCTCGCTGCTAAGCGGGTGATGGGTGGCAATAAGTAATTATTTGTAATTCGGTCCCCTGCCAAGCGGCCAGGGACTTGATATTGGTTTCCCCGTGAACGGTTGCGATTTATAGACAATACGCGATCCAGGAGGTTTGAGTGTCGAAATATTTTGAAGTTCGGTGGCATGGTCGAGGAGGTCAGGGAACGGTAACCGGGGCGAAGTCTCTGGCCGAAGCGGTTCAGGGCACGGGCAAGTGCGTATCGGCGTTTCCAGACTACGGTCCGGAGAGGCGAGGCGCCCCGGTTCGTGCTTTTAATCGGTTCTCAGATAACAGAATCCGAATACACACCCCGATTCTGGCGCCTAATGTCGTTATGATTGTCGATACGACACTTATCGGTACTAAGAGTCTGGTTGAGGGCGTCGGGGAGAGTACGATTTTTGTGGTGAACACCGAGAAGAGTGCCGCCGAAACGAAATCGCTGCTGGGCCTGACAACGCAAACAGTCCATACGGTGCCGGCCAACCATATCTCCTATCGGTTGTTCAAAAGAGAGATTCCCAACTCAGCGATGATGGGGGCGTTTGCGAGGGCCTGCCCCGAGATTATCTCTCTGGACGCCCTGATCGAGGAATCCGAGAAGATATTCTCACATTTACTGGCTGCGGAACTCGTCGGTAAGAATGTTGAGGCGATACGATGTGGTTACAATGAGGTACAAACACTATGAGCGATAAGTACGGATTGAAAGACTGGCAGGAGCTTCCTTTGGGGGGTGTTATCCCAGAGGGCGGCAACGCGGCCGACTACGAAACGGGAACATGGAGGACCTGGCGGCCGGTTTGGCTGAAGGACGGCTGTATTCATTGTCTGACTTGTTGGGTTTTCTGCCCAGAGGGAGCGTATGTGCTGAAGGACGGTAAAACGCCCAAGGGGAAGGATCGCAAGGAAATCCGGGAGATAAACTACTATCATTGCAAAGGCTGCGGCCTGTGCGCGAAAGAATGCCCCGTCAATAAGAAGGGCAAAACCGAGGCGATACAATTTATTCGTGAAGAAATATAACGTGATAATGGAAACCAATTATGTCTAAATTCAGTGCCATTACGGGAAACGGCGCCATTGCCGAGGCCATGCGACAGATCTCTCCGGATGTGGTGGCTGCATTTCCCATTACCCCTTCGACACAGATCATCGAGGATTTTGCTAAATTTGCGGCGGACGGTAAAGTCGATACCGAGCTGATCACGGTCGAGAGTGAACACAGTGCGATGTCCGCGTGTCTCGGGGCGTCCGTGGCCGGGGGCAGAGTGATGACGGCGACGTCCGCCAACGGACTTGCTTTGATGTGGGAGATGCTCTACGTCGCCTCGGGCATGAGGCAGCCGATACTGGTTGCCGTTGTGAATCGGGCCCTGTCGGCGCCGATCAATATCCACTGTGATCATAACGATTCGATGGGCGCTCGCGATGCGGGCTGGATCCAAATCTATGCCGAGAACAACCAGGAAGCGTATGACAACATGCTCATGGCTCCGGTGATCACCGAACATGCGGACGTACGTCTGCCGTTGATGGTGTGCCTGGATGGCTTCATTATCTCGCATTCAATCGAGACAATGCAACTCGAAGACGATTCTAAGGTAAAGGATTTTGTCGGCGAACACACCGCCTATCACGCGCTCCTTGATACCGATAATCCCTCAACCTGGGGATCGCTGGATCTGCACGATTACTATATCGAGCATAAGAAAGGCCAGCAGGTCGCCATGGAGAATGTGATACCCGTTGTCGAGGAAGTTTCCGAGCGGTTCTACCAGGAATTCGGCAGGAAGTACGAGCTTTTCGAGTCGTACTGCCTGGACGACGCCGAGAGAGTTGTCATTGCCATCAACTCCGTTGCCGGCGAACTCAAAGAAGTGATTGACGAGGTTCGCGACGCAGGCGAAAAGGTCGGGCTGCTGAAGATTCGGCTGTTCAGGCCTTTCCCGTATGCCGAGATTGCCGCGGCGTTGAAGAATTGCAAGATTGTTACGGTTCTCGACAGGTCCACCAGTATGGGGGCTTATGGACCACTGTTCGTTGAGATATGCAGTGCACTCTACGATGCCGATCCCCGGCCAATGCTTTACAGCAGAACGTTTGGGCTGGGGGGCAGGGAACTTCTCCTGAACGATATTCGCGACCTCTTCGAAGAGAGCAAGCGGTATCTCGATGAAGGTAAAATTGAAAAAAGATCTTACTTCCTGAATGTAAGAGGAGGCTGAGGGTGCCAACGTTACAAGAAATGGCGAAGAAAAAGGCAGCGTTTTCCAGCGGCCACAGACTTTGTGCCGGATGTCCGGCGCCCATTTTTACTAAGATGCTCACCCGCGTCAGCGATTATGATATTGTAGTCGGATCGGCGACCGGTTGTCTTGAAGTGGGGTCATCTATTTTTCCCTACTCGGCATGGAATGTGCCCTGGATTCATACCGCTTTTGAAAATGCGGCTGCGACGGTGAGCGGTATCGCGGCGATGGCAAAAGTACAGGCGAAAAAGAAACCGACAGCCAAGAAGATCAAATGCGTAGCCATCGGCGGAGACGGCGGAACGTACGATATTGGCATCCAGGCCCTGAGCGCGGCAATGGAAAGAGGCCACGACCTCCTCTACATCTGCTACGACAACGGTGCGTATATGAATACCGGAATCCAGCGCAGCGGGGCGACGCCGTTGGGCGCCGCAACGACAACAACCCCGGTGGGGACGGTTATTTCAGGTAAGCAGCAGCAGCGGAAAGACCTCAGTCGAATCATGGTAGCCCATCACGTGGAGTATGTGGCTCAGGCGAGCATACACAACCCGATCGATCTGTCCAACAAGATCAAAAAAGGTATCGAGCTTGACGGCCCGGCGTTTTTGAATATCCTCGCTCCGTGTATTCCCGGCTGGCGCATCAATCCCGATATGGCGGTCGAATCGGCGTCCTTGGCAGTGGAAACCCGCTTCTGGCCCCTGTACGAGGTCGAGGGCGGTTCTTATAAGGTCAACTACAAGCCCAAACAAAATAAACCGATCACCGACTGGCTGTTCACCCAAGGCCGATTCAGGCACCTCAAGAATCCACAGTGGGCTCATATGATCGAAGAGTTTCAATCACGCATCGACGAGCAGTGGGAATGGCTCCTGGGGCAGGAAAAAGGGGTTTAGCAGCCGGGGTTTCTTAGTGGCTTGCCCGCCGAGATTTTGCTATGATTTTGATCGTACAGAAATGATGTATTTGGGTGGCATGCCCATGTCTTCATGGGCATGAGAAAACAAAATTGAGCATACGGTGACATACCATGCTCAAGAGTACTTGAGCATGCCACCCTTCCAAAAAAGTCTCGCTGAAGACGAATAAGTGCAGAATTGAATGATGTCAGCGGCTATTTACGGAAAGGACCGAAACGATGGCGATGAAAAAGTTTCTAAACGATCCAAACGATCTGGTCGGTGAGTTGCTCAGCGGCTTTGCTCTTGCACATGCGGATAAAGTCAAGTTGACGGAGAACAATCTTGTGGTTCGTGCCGAACCTAAAGCCCAGGACAAGGTAGCTTTGGTGACTCTGGGTGGCAGCGGTCATGAGCCGGCCCTGAGCGGTTATGTCGGCGAAGGGATGCTTGATATC
>QNBU01000125.1 GCA_003644215.1 Planctomycetota bacterium | reverse complement strand
TGTGTGGCGGCAACCTGAGTGGATTTCATCCTGATCCAATGAAAATCGAGGACACGCCCGAAGCGTCGCGGCGAAGCGATGAGATTTGGGAGCTGACCGACGATGCCTACGAAACCGCCCAACGGCTCGGCGATGAAACCAAGATGGCGATCTGGGCCAGAGCGTTTGAAAAGACCCGCAAACTCGCTTTGTTTTACGCATGCAGTGAAAATCACCGCGTCCCGCGAATCACCGCCGCTGGCATTGACTGGGCGTGGCGGCTGGTCGAGCATCAAACCAAGCGGATGCTTTTCATGGCTGACCTCTATGTTGCCGACAATGAATTCCAGGCGGATTGCAAGCGGTTTGTCGGTTTTCTTATCAAGCATCACGAACGCAAAGGTGCAAATGTTTTTATGCCGCACTGGGATTTATCACGCCGTCTGAATTGGCCTGAGAAGAAGATTCAGGATGTGCGTGATTCGCTTATCGCACAGCAGCGTATTGAAATTAAACCTTCATCCCGTGGCCCAAACCGTCCGCAGTATAGGTTGCTTTAGTACTTGTTCGAATTTACAAAATCGTCTCGAAAGGCTAAATTGCTTAGCCCTTCGATATGTTATTGTAAATTATGGCCCAACCACGAGACTTGATAATACTGTGCAATACGGCTACATCTATTAGCCCCTTTGCACGGTGTTATCAAGTAAGCATCAGTTATTCAGGATTTCTCCTATCTGGTAACTGGGATGCTTCTTTGATCAGTCGATTGGTCTGGCCGACCATATAAAGAGGCAGGGAAAGCAACCGGAACGGCCTTGATTCACGAGATGCCACCGCCGTGACCGTATCTACAACCGAGGTGATATCCGCATTGAACCGTAGTGCAAAATCCCGTTGTTTTTCCAGCAGGAAAACATGCAACGATTTAAGCCGTCCTGACACACCGGCTTTGACTTCAACAGGGATGATTTTTGTCCCAAGTTGAATGACATAGTCCACTTCGCTATTTGTTCCGGTCTTTTGTCGCATCCAGCAATAGAGTTCCGGCTGTTGATATGAAGGAACATTATAAAGCAGATGCTGGCCAATGAACTGTTCGCAAATTGCGCCGGAATTAACCATGAGCAAATCTTCCGCCTCGAGTATCTCTGTCATATCCAGTCGGCATGCCCGACACAGCAATCCCACATCCAGAAATAGAATTCTGAAATCCCGGCTTTTGGTCTCGCTTCCCAGCGGAATGCCATTGGCGTGCGTATGTATAACACGGGTGATTAATTTGGCTAACTCCAGCCGTTCAATGTCACTGGCGAGTTTCGGGCTGCGTTCATGCGGGTCGATGTTGACATATTTAATCTTTTGGCCAACTTGCAAGGGAAGACGTGAAAAAACCTTCCTTAATAATGTGTGATCAGTTCTTCCTGCATATTTGCTAAAATCGTCTTGATAGGTGGCAAGAATCCCTTCCTGAACTCGTTGGACATCGAGATAACTGCCACTGTCAATATAAGCCTGAATACTACCGGGCATGCCGCCAATAATGATGTACTTGCGAAAATCCTCCATAAGGGATTTGTGCAGAGCCTCATTGAGAGTGTCTTTCAACGAAAATTCTTTCAATCGCGCAAGTTTAATCTCATTGCCGGTTGCCAGAAGAAATTCCTCGAAACTCATCGGGCCAAGATGCAGATATTCAATCCGTCCAACCGGCATGGAGAATTTGTGGTCATGCAAAACAAAATCGAGCAGTGAACCGGCGGCGATAATATGTAAATCTGGCATTTGCTCATAAAAGTATCGCAATGAAGCCAGTGTCTTTGGCCCGGCCTGTATCTCATCCAGAAACAGCAATGTCTTACCGACAACGATTCGCTGTTTATATTGAGCTTCCAGAAAGGCTATCGTGTCTGCCGGTTTTTTCTGGGCAAACATATCCTCAGCCCACGCCTCGGTCTCGAAGTTAATTTCGATAATATTGTCGAAATGCTTCTGTCCGAACATCCGTACCAGATACGACTTGCCAACTTGCCGAGCTCCCCTGACAATAAGGGGCTTATGGTCTGGACGATTTTTCCATTCTTTCAATATGTCGATTGCGTGTCTTTTCATTTTTTTCACCTATTGGAATAACGCACTGTTGGTACAATATACCTATTAGAATAACAGGATTAGCGGCACATTCAAGTATTATTTCGACATGTACGGCGATTTTCTTTAGCGAAATACGCCCGAATCTCTCCAACAGAAACTCTCCAAAACCCCGCAAAACTCCACAAAATAGCATTCATAATGTGGGGTTATGGGGTTTTCTTTTGCCCAGACTTCCGAAACTCCACAGAGAAGTAGTCCAAAATGCTGAGTTTTGTAGAGTTAATGATGAGTTAATGTGGAGTTTTTATTGTAGATAAACTCTTTATTTATAGAGAAATATATCATTTTACACATAAAACTCCACATAGATTCCCACCCCATCTCGCGTGTGAGCGCGTACGTGCGTGTGGTGTGGATGGTTCCTTCCGGGCGAAATGGGCTGAAGACGCCATGGGAACGAGTACCATTGTTAAGCAGAGTTTGTTTTTGACCGCATAAAAAAAATCCGCAGTTCCGACAGTCGCAATCTCCGGCGAGTTAACAAGGGGTACAGGCGAAATATCGCCAATCATTGAACAACCCGGAGATTTCGAATATGCGAATTACTCAACGCGAACTTGCCAGCATCAAGCCCTACGAAAACAATCCCCGTCTCAATGACGATGCTGTCGAGGCGGTCGCGGCGAGCATTAAGGAATTTGGATTCCGCCAGCCGATCGTCGTCGATGATGACGGCGTGATTATCTGCGGCCATACGCGATACAAAGCTGCTCTGCATTTGAAGCTGGAAAAAGTGCCGGTTCATGTCGCCAAGGATTTATCGCCCGAGCAAGTCAAGGCCTATCGCCTGGCGGATAATCGCACAGCAGAATTGGCTGAGTGGGATTTCGACCAGCTCAAGATCGAGTTGGAAGATTTACAGTCGGCGGATTTTGACCTTGGGATGTTGGCGTTTGACGACGAGGAACTCAATCGCCTGCTCAATGGCGATAACGATGCAGCCATCACCGATGGGCTTACCGACCCCGATGCTGTTCCAGAACCGCCGGACGAAGCGATGAGTGTTCGCGGACAGGTTTACCAGCTTGGCAGCCATCGCCTGATGTGCGGCGACTCGGCTAATCCCGCAGACCTTGACATTTTACTGGATGGTCAGCCAATCCATCTGGTCAATACTGACCCGCCGTATAATGTCAAAGTTGAACCGCGAAGCAACAATGCTATCGCCGCTGGCTTGTCGAGCTTTCCCGCCAATGGTGGTGTAAAGCATCACCAGAAAATGGATGTTCAGCGACACCCGGAAAAGGCCCACGCCACGCACAAGAAACTACGGCCCAAAGACCGCCCGTTGGAGAACGACTTTGTTAGCGATGAGCAGTTCGACAAACTGCTCGACGGCTGGTTCGGCAATATCACGCGAGTGCTAAAGCCCGGCGGCGGATTCTACATCTGGGGCGGATACGCCAATTGCGGCAACTACCCACCGTTCCTGAAAAAGCACGAGCTGTATTTCAGCCAGGCGATTATCTGGAACAAATTGCATCCGGTGCTGACCCGCAAGGATTTTATGGGCGCGCACGAGTGGTGTTTCTACGGTTGGAAATCCGGGGCGGCCCATCGATTCTTCGGCCCTCATAACGCCCGTGATTTATGGGAGGTCAAGAAGGTCAATCCGCAGAGCATGATTCACCTGACCGAAAAACCGGTCGAGCTGGCGGTGCTGGCGATGCAGTATTCGTCGCAGAAAGGCGAAAACATCCTCGACTTGTTCGGCGGCTCTGGCAGTACGCTGATGGGTTGCGAGCAAACCGGTCGCAGCGGCTATCTGACGGAATTCGACCCGCCATATTGCGATGTGATTCGTAAGCGTTGGGCCGAGTTTGTTCATGGCGAGGGCTGCGACTGGCAGACGCTAACACCAGCGGTCGAGGCGGTTCCATGCGGTTAATCTATCTTGCCTCGCCGTACTCGCCGATAAGCAAATCCAAGAGCAGCGGTTCCAAGCCGCCTGCCAGCAAGCAGCATTGATGATGCAAGCTGGGGATTTGGTATTCAGCCCGATTGCTCACACTCATCCAATCGCGGCCTATGGTTTGCCCGGTGCCTGGTCGTTCTGGCAGGCGTATGACCGCGCCATGATTGAGCGTTGTGATGAGTTGGCGGTGTTGCAACTGGATGGCTGGGAAGAATCCATTGGTGTTCAAGCGGAAATCGCCATCGCCAAAGAGCTGAATTTGCCGGCGTGTTTTATCAGGCCGAAGAATTGCCCCGGCGTTTTCACGTCGAGGCAATATAGAGGAAAATAATGTGGTTGCATCAAGAAGACAATTTGAATTTGCCCCGCTCGGCTTTGATGAACCTGCTGGCATCGGCCTTCTTGGCAATCTCGCGGAGGATGGACGAATAAAGCGTATTGGCAGGGGTCTTGCCCGCACCGGGCTTCCAGATTTTGGTTTCAATAGCCTTTTCGATAATCTCCTTGCAGG
>QNBU01000124.1 GCA_003644215.1 Planctomycetota bacterium | reverse complement strand
ACCGGAGATTGGCTTGGTACCCGACACTTGGAGGAGGAGGAAAGATATCTATACTGTAGCTCGCTTTGGGAAACGAGATCGTAATTGGAGTCGGGTCTTCTACCGGAGATTGGCTTGGTACCCGACACTTGGAGGAGGAGGAAAGATATCTATACTGTAACTCGCTTTGGGAAACGAGATCGTAATTAGAGTCGGGTCTTCGACCGGAGATTGGCTTGGTACCCGACACTTGGAGGAGGAGGAAAGATATCTATACTGTAGCTCGCTTTGGGAAACGAGATCGTAATTAGAGTCGGGTCTTCTACCGGAGATTGGCTTGGTACCCGACACTTGGAGGAGGAGGAAAGATATCTATACTGTAACTCGCTTTGGGAAACGAGATCGTAATTGGAGTCGGGTCTTCGACCGGAGATTGGCTTGGTACCCGACACTTGGAGGAGGAGGAAAGATATTTTTTTCCTTTTGGAAAGTAGTGATAAAAAAGTTTGCTCCTTTTCCCTTCCATTAAAATCAACAGCCGCTTGGGTCTAAATTAGCTTAAAGCCGTCTCCAGATATTTCTCCCCTGAGAATATCCGTAGGAAACCGGCCGGCTTTTTAGCCGCTGCTGTCATTTTTGTTCACTTTTGAAAGAGCTTTAATTCGTTGCAGTTTTTTTCTTTCTTTGCTGCGTTTTCATAAGAACTATTAAGCGAGGGGTGTGCCAACTTGGAAACACGATGATGACAAATTCTTATCTCTTTGCAGTTAATGGGGTTATGAGAACATTTTTTATCGGAAGTTGATTCAGACAAAAAGGCTGCTTGGGACCATTATGGCCCCTCGTAGTGGGTCGTATTCCAGATAACTATCGGACCTAAAACGGCTTAGAGAAAAAGGGGCCATTTTGGACGCACCGACCCTAATGGACCCTCGCTGCGCGCCGGTTCTGCGCACAATTTAGAAAAGTGTTTCCTGCCGGTGGCACGGTCAAGCTGTGCTTGGCCATGGGGAGTGCGATGGGAGTTTGCAGCTTGCAGGAACAAAATGATATTCTGTATTGTTTTTGCTTTTTTTGAAGTTGAATAACTTCTTCGTGTGGCCAAAGCGTTTGTTGAGGGCGCAATCGGACTCACTTGCGCCGCTTCGCTTTTGTAACTACTTGCCGGGCTTGGGGATTGTTACATTCAGCTTTTCGATCAGCCGATTCAGGCGTCGTCGGTCGATGCCGAGTATTTTTGCCGCGGCGATCTTTCTGCCGCCGGTAACCCGCAGGGCGTCGGCGATCAGTTTGCCCTTGGCGTCATCCAGCGTTGGCAGCGGCCCGTTGGCTCCGCCCGTATAGGCCGCCATCAGAACCTCCTTGGGCAATGAGGAGGGCTCGATCACTTCTTCGACACTCAAAACGAAGGCCCGCTCCATCGCGTTGGCGATCTCACGAACATTGCCGGGCCAATGGTACTTCAATAGCAATCGCTCGGTCTGATGGGACAACTTTTTTGCCGATTCATCATAAAATTGGGCTTGATTGGTGAGAAAATGATTGGCCAGCGGCAGAATATCCTCGGCTCGCTGCCGCAGCGGTGGAATTTCCAAGTTCACGACATTAACCCGATAGTACAGATCGGCTCGAAACTCGTTATTTGTGACCATTTCCTTTAAATCGCGGTTGGCCGCACACAGAATTCGCACATCAATCCGATGGCTTTGCGTCGAACCGACCGGGGTTACGGTCCCTTCCTGCAACACACGGAGCAGCTTGGCCTGCAAGTCCAGTGGGATTTCGCTGATCTCATCCAAAAAGATCGTACCTCCATCAGCCGCACGGAAAAAACCGAGCGTATCGCCAATCGCACCGGTAAAAGCCCCCTTAACATGGCCAAAAAGCTGGCTTTCAAAGAGCTGACCCGTCAGCGTCGTGCAATCAACAGGAACAAACGGCTTGGCAAAGCGTTGACTGGAATGGTGGATTTTTCGGGCGACCATCTCTTTGCCGGTTCCCGTTTCGCCGGTGATCATGACACAGCAATGCCGGCACGCAACGGATTCGAGAGTACCCAGGAGGTCGCTAAAAAGCTCCGAAGACCCGACAAGATTCGGCATACCGGGCTGATTATTTGGCGCAACCCCAGCACACCCCGAAATCACCTCTTGTGTTGCAGGTTCATCCCGCTCCGACGCATTCCCTTGCGGCATCTTTCCTCGTTCAGCACTGCCCATAATTTGTGCCTTCGTTCCCCCTCCTCGAAAGGAAAGAGCGTGTTATCACCCTTAATTAAAAAAAACACTGCTGCACCTCACGAACCTCGAGGAAACACCCCCCATAGCCAACCGTTTCCTCTCACCTCCGCTATGCCCTATATTATAGGGGAACAAGAATCCAAAATCGACCTTTTATTGCTTATTCCCCCTAAATTACTATTTCATCTGACCCGTTTTGTCAATATAGCGTAACGCCCCCCCCTCTCTTAATCCGGCCTGTAATGGGGCCGTCGTGAATACTTTCAAGCGTAACGCTATTGGGGGCCAGAAGATAAGTGTCTTGCCACTGTTTTTAAATAAGAGGCGACTGTATTCAGTAAAAACATACCCGAATAGTCTGAATTTTACCCTTTTTGTCGATTCCTGAAAATATTTTTTACTCTTTGCCATGGCCGGATTTATATCTTATCTTTTCTATGGAGACAAGAGGCACAGGAACAGGAAACATAAAATAATAAAAGACAAGACCTTATCAGGACAATCTCCTCTCCTGTCTTTTCCTTGCACGGATGCTCAACGGGACAGTTATCTGCCGAACGCAGGTGCCTGTCCCGTTCTTTTTTAATCATGCCTCCGCATTGACATATCGCTCTGTGCACCTTATAATTTAGGATATGACTAAAGAAATTATAAAATCTCAATTACAGCAGGCCGTCAAAAGCGTCCCACACAAAGATGCGATTAAATCCATCGCGCTGTTTGGTTCTTACATCAACGGTCAGCCGACAGAAGACAGCGATGTCGATATTTTGATTGATTTACGGCCCGAGTCGCAAGTCGGTTTTTTTGAATTGTATGACATCCAGGAAGCCTTCGAAACGCGCCTTGGCAAAACCGTTGACCTATTGACACCACAAGCCCTGAATCGATACATCCGCCCACAGGTGATGAAAGAAGCGGAAACCATCTATGAAAGTAAGTTAGACCGTTAAACCATGCTGCCAATTGCGACCAGTATAAAACCCAAACAAACGCCGTCTATGAACTATTTTCTCATTGCGGCCAATGTCGTTGTATTTTTGTTGAGCATGCGTTTTGCTCTGGACCCGCGAACAGGCAAGAGCGCCCTTGACCTGCGCCCCTGGGCCGAACCCTTTATGCTCTTGTCAGACCACCCCAGTACCTGGCAGTTTGTTACCTATGCATTTCTGCACGGCGGGTTGATGCATATCTTCGGCAATATGTTCTTTTTGTATATGTTCGGCAATAATGTCAATGACAAACTCGGGCATATCGGCTACCTGTGCTTTTATCTGGGCGGTGCGGTCTTTTCGGGCATCGGATACACGCTCATTTCCAGCAACCCGATTCTTGGCGCCAGCGGCGCCGTCGCCGCCGTAACCGGGGCCTATCTGGTCCTGTTTCCAAAAACGCTGGTAACCGTCGTTTATTGGTTCATCTTTATCGGTACGGTCGAAATTCGCGCGATGTGGTTTATCGCTTTGAAGCTGATTTTCTTTGATAATATCCTCATGGCCGACCCAAGTCAGAATATCGCCTACAATGCGCATCTGGCCGGCTACGGTTTCGGCATCCTGTCCATGATGGGCCTGCTGTCTATCGGCCTGATCGACGGGGGCTACAAGGACTTATGGTTTATGCTGAAGCAATGGAACCGGCGGCGGCAATTTCATGGCGCGGTCTCTGACGGCTATGACCCACACAAGGGCAACCTTGGCCGAAAGGCCGTTTCGTCGCGCGTTGAAAATGCCCCTGCCATCAGCCCGCAACAGCAACAGATTATAGACTTCCGCAGCCGCATCAGCGGGGCCATGAACAGTCGAAATGCCTCTCAGGCCGCCGCACTCTATCTGGAACTTTTGGATATCGACCCCTGGCAGACCCTGCCGCGACAGCTCCAGCTGGACATCGCCAATCAGCTCATGGCCGAGGGCCAATGGCAGCCGTCAGCGGACGCCTATCAGAAGTTTCTGGCCCAATACAGCGACTATGAACACGCCGAGCAGGTTTATCTGATGCTGGGTCTGCTTTACAGCCGCTACCTGAATCGCCCTCAGGAAGCCGCCGAGTACCTGAGCAAGGCCAAAAACAAATTGTCCGACCCGAATCAAAAAACAATGTGCCGCCAGGAAATCGACCGCCTTGGAAATAAGTAACTTAGGGCGGTCAAGTGAGCAACCAAAAGAAGTCCACAGATTTCACAGATTTTTCAAAAAAAGAACAAACGCAAGGGTCGCGAGAGAAGCAAAAGACGCAAATCATTCGTCAAATAAAGAATTACAGCGTTGCAATAAAAAAACGTTGCATCAAAAACAAGGAAATGCAGGTTTGTAGTACGAAGTAGCACGGCCACCTTGGCTGTCATT
>QNBU01000123.1 GCA_003644215.1 Planctomycetota bacterium | reverse complement strand
GCAGACGGGGTCGAGTTCCTTCATGACCTGCGACGGCGAAAAGGTGCAGCATCCGACGGTGATCTCGGGGCAGCATTCGTCGAGAAGTTCTTCGAAGAGTTCCTCGCCGTCGATGGGCTCCAGTTTGGTCTCGATCAGGTGTTCGATGACCCATTCGGTGCCGTATTCGACGCCGACGCCGGACAGATGCCGCATGAAGTCATCACTGCCGCAGGTCGGGCAGTTGTCGCCATCGACGACCTTGTAGCAGCCGTAGCAGAAATTGTCCGTTATGGCGTAGGCGGCGTCGTTTAGATTTTCGCTGATGATTTGTAGTGTAGTCATGGTTTTTGCCCTTTCGTTTTTTTTTGCCACAGAGGACACAGAGATCACAGAGAGGGTTTTTATATTTTTCCTCTTTTTCCTCGGTGGCCTCTGTGGCGATTGTTATTTTGCTTTTTGGATTTGTCGCCAGTTTGATTTGAGCGAAGCGATTTCGATGACAGAATACCCTGCCCGCTTCATTTGCGCTTGTAGGCGGCGACATTACGGATGCCGAAGACCTTGGTCGGTGTGTCCCGTGTGCCTGTTTTTCTGACCTTGAAAAAGTACTCTCTCATTATGCCCCCTTTCCGCTGATTACAGCGTGTTCGTATTTGTCCCACGGATTGACATTGCGGGCAGACCTTGTTGGGTGTCCGCAATTGTGGGCCCATTTTTTCCGCCGCGGCGAATACTTGAAGCCGTACTCCTTCAGGCAGCTGAGGGTTGATTCGTCGGGCTTCTCGTCGAAGCTGACCCAGACCCAGCTACCGACCTGCTCGGCGTTTAGCCGCTGAAATTTGCAGTATTCGATGACCTGCTCCAGTGTTTTCGGTGCTTGTTGTGTGTTCGTTTCCATTGTGATACCCTTTCAAACAAGATTAACCATTGGCCGTCGAAGTTCTTTTCCCCTCAAAAACCCGTAAAAAAGAACCACCGGCTTCGAAAGAAGTCAGCCGGTGGTTTTTTTTTATTCATAGAACAGCTTCCCGGTGATTTTTGCCGGGAGTTCCTTCTAAGAATGAGTTACGGCCGGACGACGGAGAGTGCCGTGCGATTCGTTGAAACAGCGACGATGCGGCGAATAAGAAAGAACGAATGACAGCAGTGGGTTCGCTGGCATGGGCTTTCCGACGGATTGTCATCCGATAAGCGAACAATAGTTCGCGTATCGAACAGTTCACCGACCGGACGCAGGAGAGGGAAGGTTCCTTTGTTGTTATTGGCGGCGATGGGTGCTGGAAGCATCGTTATCCCTGACATTTCGTGCGGATGCAAGCTAAGACCGACGGCGAAGGTGAGGGCTTTTCGGAGAAAAGTTTTGCTTTTTTGTCAAGGAACGACAAGCGATTTTCGAACAGAGCGTAGTCGGGGCGATAGTCGAGGTGCCTTAGAGGCACATAAGTTTAGAGAAGCGTTGTCATGTCCTGAGTGCTTTTTCTCAGGTTGACAACCACAAACTGCAAGTGTGCCGGAAAGACAGCGAGCGTAAAGCACGGTAGTGCGTATCGCAGGCGTGCAGTTAAAAATAGCCTTGAGTCGTTGCGGTTCTTTGGTTAATTAGCTTCTGCAAGCGTTTTCCCGTTCCAAAGTGCCGCATAAGACGAGGTGGATATTTTTTACGATAAGCCGTCCCCGTGGACTATTTGGCAAGTGGTTCGCCAATAGTCCACGGTTCCGCAGACAAAAAACAAAATAGGCCGGGTCGGTTGTGAGTCGTTAGGTCGTGCGCAGCGTTCGCCGAATGTCAGGGATAATACACCGCCAGGTGCAATCGCCGCCTTTAAGAACAGCTTGTGCGAAGTCGCAAAGCGGGTGAGCATTTCCTTGTTTGTACTCGGGCACACAGTCTCGGTACGATTTCAATGCACCTCCAGGCACTCCGTCTTGGCACGAATCCGATGCAGTTCCAGATGCGCAGTCGTAACGCCATCAGGCGGTAACAGCGAAGCAAACAGCCGCACGGCACACTGAGACTAAGAATAATAATTACGAACCAACAACCGCACAAAAGAAAGAACAACGAAGAAGACCCAATGGAGGGCGGGCGGGATGCCCGAAGCGTAAGCGAGGGTCGGAGCGAAGCGGGCCGCGTTCAGCGACCCCGCAGCGGAGTCGCGCCGCCGACAAGCGGGAGCGACCGGAGAGAGGAAGGGAGCGGCGTAGCCGCGGACGACCGAACGCAGGGTAGCGACGCGCAGGCGGCGAAGCCAAGCGGGGACGGCCGACAGGCCACCGGCCCCGCGTGGGTGGTGGGCGGGCGTATAAATAGCTGCCCGAAGGGCATCCGTTTAGCCCTGTAAGGGCGATAGATAACGCTTAAGGAACAAGAGAACCGTTGGGATAACCCGGTGTTAGCGAGGGCCTGATGTTTGCTGATTTGCGACTGTAAGGAAGCAAGAACGCAAACAGCAGGACGGAGCGGCCCAATGCAAGCAAACGCTGGCGTGTACGACCAAGTGCGTAATGTTCTCGATAGCCGTGATGCGCCCGTGTAACCGTTGCGTGCGATACCAGAGGCGTGGCAATACAAGCGAACCGTTGCGATGACCCGCAGGTAGCGATGGACTGATGTTTGCTTCTTTTTCGCAAACAGCAGGACAGAGCGGCTCAATACGAGCGAACCGCAGGGATGACGACCCTGTGCGTGATGCTCTCGATAACCGTTGTGCGCTCGTAGAACGCCCGATGTGCGACACCAGAGGCGTGGCATTGCAAGCGAACCCGGCAAACCGGCTGATTATCCATTTGCGTTATTTCTTTCCGCAGATTCCGCCGATCACAAAGAGGGCAACGACCGCTGCCGCGGCCAGCCAGGCTAATGGATTCCACTGACAGACGGGACAGTGATGAAAAATGCGGGTTATCAACATGATTGCCCCAATACCTGTCAGAGTTGCTGCCAGGCACCAAATAAGCTTGGTTTTTGTCGTTTTACCGGATATTTTTAGCTTCCACATAAGTATTTCTCCGTTCTTTTTAGATGTCAAAATAAGCCCCCGACTCACATTGCATAACTCCTACATTACAACTGAAGTACATCCCGACCGCAGTCGTAGCAAGCACAATCAAAAAGGTCCCTGCCTCTTTAAAATTATCTCAGACAGTAGAAGGATCTTCATTTTTTAAGCTTTCTTGCCACATAAACTCTGAGGGGACAGTTGCAGAAATAGCCCTCTCCAAAGGGGGACGAGAAGTGACAGGTAGAAGCATTTTTGTCCACACATTCTATCATTTCTCCATCACCCAAGATGACAGTTTCGCATAACTCTTCAAATTTCAATTTGTAACAACTGTAATCTGAGGGACACTTAAATGTACTGATGAGTTGTTCTACTTCCAAAATTGTTTCGTGTGATAAGTCCATGTGTTCTCCAATCAAAAAATATTCTATCACAGCAGAGATAAATGTTAAATTAAAAATCAGTCGGTCAAATAAGACCTTCTGAACTAAAAAGAAAGGGACTACAGTTGGGTTTTCCCAATCCCTAAGCCCCTTTCTGGAAGGGAGAAAACTATCATTACTATGTTCTGAACAATCTTCTGTGCATAAAGTAAAACCGAAGCTTTTCAGTTTATTATACCCTCCTCATGGAAGAATAATTGATACTTTTTGGAAAATACTTGAAACAGACAACATTTAGATTTAGCTACGATTTCGGTAAGCTTGCTTTGGACGGTTCAAATACAGTTCGTTGGTATCTCCCGTCTTTGAAGGTTCGCTCATCAAACATGCACCAGTTTGCATAATAAACACCGTTATAATACACCATCTCATCGTGATAGAAAAGTTCATCACAGGTGTCATTATTACCGAGTTCAAGACTAAACGCATAAGCCGAATGGATAAACTCATACGGTCCAAAGACAGGACCGTGACTTCCCCATTTATCCATGTCCTGATTCGGATCGGTTCTGCCGTGAAAGAGTCTTAAATACAGCATTTTAAATTCTCCTGTAATTTTTATTTCACCCAATTGGGTCTTTTTTTCTGTACACCATTCCTTGAAAAACGGCGACCAAATCATCGGACTCATCAGTGATATGAACTGAGTAAGTGGCGAGTTTTGGATTGATGGATAGTTCCGTTGCTTCGGCCACTAAAAAGCCCTTTCTGGCTGCTTTCAAGTATGAAATGCTTACATTGATTGCCAAGGCAATGGTTCCATGCGAATTTGAAGCGGCCGCAAAAACAAAGTCGGCTAATGCAAATATGGCTCCCCCATGAACAACACCCACACCATTTAAGTGTTCTTTTTGTATCTGGAACTTTGCCGTTGCAGCTCCATCAGAAACCTTCAACAACTCAATTCCATTGTGTTTTGCAAATTGATCTTTTTCCATAAATTTCTTAATGTTTTTCATTTCAGATCTCTCTAATTTTCTTCAAATCGCTCAGTTTTTTATTTATTATAGATTTCAATCGCTCTCTTTCCTGCCTCTGTTAATTCAACAATCGTTGTGCGTTGATTTTCGGGGTCCTTTGTTTTGGAAACCATTCGTTTCTCACGCCAGAGTTTGGTAATATTTACGGATATGGTGCTATCGGAAG
>QNBU01000122.1 GCA_003644215.1 Planctomycetota bacterium | reverse complement strand
GCCATTTGAGACCGCGAATTTCTCCGCCGCCGTCTCGCTCTGCCCCTCACATGCCAAAGCCGTTAATGTGAATTCTCACGTCGGGTGGTCATACAGAATCGCTTTGTCGTAAAAACCAAGCCGGATCACGGGGAAACCGAGATCATCGACCGCCCCAGCCGGGAGTTTTTCGATGAAGCGGCCCAGTTCGTATCCGAAATATCCAATCCAGCCGCAAGAAAAACCAGAAAAGGTGCCTGACCCCTTTTTTTGGTATTTTGACAGCACATTACGCAGTTTTTCAAATGGGGCGCTCTGGTGCAGCGAAAACTCGAACACCTCCACCGGTTCGGCGGCAAAGATGCTTTGGCCCTCGACAGAATCATTGCCGCCGAGAATCGCCGGGAGTGATTTGGCCGCTACGACTTCCGTGAGACAGGCCAGAGAAACATCCGCTTTGGCGCAGATGGTTCGGGGTGTACAGTAAACAGTTTGTTGAGAATGAATCGTCATATTTTTCAAGTTGTGTCGTTTGCATCTGTAGCGGCTTTTGCGTTAAATTGTTCTATGATCTGTACTGAAGCCGAGGCGCCAATACGCGAAACACCCGCTTCGATAAACGCCAGTGTCTGCTCCAGCATCCTGATGCCACCGGCGGCCTTGATCTTGCACCGTGGAGCGGCCTCGGCCATCAGCTTGACATCGTCAACATTCGCACCACCGGCTTTATGAAAGCCCGTACTGGTTTTGACAAAGTCCACGCCTGTATCTTGTGCGATGCCGCAAACAAAGCGAATCTGCTGCTCGTTTAATGCCGCTGACTCGATAATGACCTTTAATGGCACATTGGGACCCACCGAATGACAAACCTTGAGAACCGCCTCAAAATCCCGCCGCAGGTAATTGGCATCGCTGGCAATGACAGAGGCCATATCCGCCACAATATCCACCTCGTCGGCCCCGTCCATAATCACCGCATCGGCCTCAAAGGCCTTAACTTTCGACACATTCGTCCCATACGGAAACCCCGCCACCGAAACCACCTTGGCCCCGGTTCCCAGCAGAATATCCGCACACAACGCCACCCATCGCGGCTGCACACAGACCGCATAAAACCCATACTCAACCGCCTCATCACACACCCGCCGAATATCCGCCTTGACCGCCATACAGTCCAGAAGCGTGTGATCAAAGTATTTCGCTAATTGTTCTTTTGTTTGTATTGTCATATCAATAGTCCGCATGGGTACGACTCACCCCACTCGCTACCTTGATTTAGGCGACGCGAGTCGCCGCGCTGTTGCGATATTGTCAGAATTTCCAGGATAAGGTAAAGGCGCCGAAGCTGTCTTTGCCGCTTTGCTCTTCGAATTCTTGTGTGAAGAATGTCTGGGAGTAGCCCACTTCGAGTTTTTTGTATTGATAGGCCACGCCAAGTTGAAATTCAGCGACTAATGGCTCCTCGTCCAAACCGGTCAGGAAGCGATTGTGTTCGACGGCCTTTCCGGTCGCGCGGGCGAAAAGATAACCGCAACTGGCGGTTTTGTCTTTTCGTAATGTCGAAATGCCGGACGGCAGGGCCATTCGGGCCGGGCCAAAGGTATTGGCAAGATTGAAGCCGTATCGGGCCGTAATGCCCGCCTGCAAATGACGGTGAACCGATCCGACCGTAAGACCATATTCAGCAATAAAGTCGGTCGATTTGGTCGGGGCGAACCAGCCGCCCTGAAGCCGTTGTTTTCGCATCAATGTCAAATCGACCGCCAACTCATCAGCCAACTGCTCATCCCAGCCAATCGGTTCGTCAGAGTTGACCAAATCGTGGATGAACTTCTGTACCTGTTTGGCTTTTGAAGAGGGGCCGATAACACCCACACTGAGTTCGAGGTGATCCAGCATATCATCGGTCGCCCGCTGCGCAAACATCCCCGTATAAAGCCAGCCGGCAAAAACCATATCATCATCGCTTCGTTTGGGCGGGTCATCGGCATGGTCGGGGGTGTAGATATTTTGCCCCAGAAAAAACCCCACCGCTGTATCGACGGGTTGGGCCACATCGGCAAAATGCCACTGTGAAAAACCCTCAAGCCATTGCCAATCCGGCTGAGTTAAGTAAACGAATTTGGTTCCATGCGTATAATGGCGATCGGTTGCGTGGTTGGGCTTGAAGCGGCGGCTGTCGTTTTCCAGATAGAATGAAACCGCATCTTCGGAAAAACCATACCCAGCCAGCATCGTAAAAAGAATAAGAAACAGGGTACTTTTCTTTAAGACATTCCTGCCGCTTATCCTGTCGAAATCTCCCACTTTCATCTGCTTACTACTCCCATTCAATGGTTGCCGGCGGCTTGCTGGAAATATCATAGACGACGCGATTAACGCCGCGGACTTCATTGATAATGCGGCTGGCAATACGGCCCAGAACCTCATGCGGTATATGCGAGAAATCGGCCGTCATAAAATCGGTTGTTTCGACGCACCGTAAGGCGATAACATGCTCGTAACTCCGTTCATCGCCCATCACCCCTACCGTCCCGACCGGCAGCAACACCGCCAACGCCTGACTGATCTGGCGATACAGACCGGCGGCGGTAATTTCTTCAATAAGAATATCGTCCGCCTCCCGCAGGATGGCCAACTTCGGCTCGGTAATATCGCTGAGAATACGCACCGCCAAACCCGGCCCCGGGAACGGATGCCGCCAGACCATTTCTTCGGGCAGGCCGAGATATTCGCCCACAAGCCGAACCTCATCTTTGAACAGATCCCGCAACGGCTCGACCAATTCAAAGCCAAGCTCCTCCGGCAGGCCGCCGACATTGTGGTGGAGTTTGATATTGGCCGCGAGGTTGCCGTCTTTGTTGCCTGATTCGATGACATCGGGGTACAGCGTTCCCTGTGCGAGGAATTTGGCGTTTTTGATTTGATCGGCTTCCGACTTGAAGGCCTCGATGAACTCGGCGCCGATGATTTTTCGTTTTTTCTGCGGATCGGTTACGCCCGCCAGTTTGGAAAGGAACTGCTTGCCCCAATCCACGGTATGCAGGTCAATGTGAAAATGTCCGCCAAACATCGACTCAACGCCAGCCCGCTCATTTTTCCGCAGCAAGCCGTTATCGACGAAGATACACACCAGTTGATCGCCAATCGCTTTGTGCAGCAGCGCCGCTGTTACCGCCGAATCCACGCCGCCGGAAAGTCCGCAGATGACTGTCGCGTCGCCAACCTGCTGTCGTACATTGGTGACGGTTTCTTCGACAAAATCGCTCATTTGCCAGTCGCCCGCACAACCGCAGACATCATAGAGGAAGTTTTTGAGAATATCCGCCCCGCGCGGCGTGTGCGTTACCTCAGGGTGGAACTGTACGCCAAAAAACCTGCCGCTTTTGTGTCGCACTGCCGCAAACGGACAGGTCGGAGTCGCGGCTAATGAGGCGAAGTCATCCGTCAGTTCGTTCACTTGGTCGCCGTGGCTCATCCAGACGCTGGTATGGTCGGGCAGACCCTTGAACAGATCGCTATGGTCGGATATATCCAGCGAAGTCCGCCCATATTCGCGGCTTTCGGCGGGTTTAATATCCGCACCGAGGATTTTACTGCCAATCTGCATTCCATAACAAATACCCAAAACCGGCACACCCAGCTCGAATATCCGCGGATCGCAGGAGGGGGCGTTGTCGGCATAGACACTAGCCGGCCCGCCGGAGAGAATGATCCCTTTAACGCCCAATTGGGCCAGCTTTTCGATCTTGACGGTGGGTTGATAGAGTTGCGAATAGACCTTATGCTCACGCACCCGGCGAGCAATGAGTTGGCCGTACTGGCTTCCAAAATCAATAATTGCGATAACTTCTCGTGACATTATTACCTCATGTTCGGAGTTCACGCTTTAGCGTGTTTAATACAAAACTTTATTCGACCCTTTCAGGGTCGTTGTGTTTTCGATGTCCCTTAACCCCGGATTTCATCCGGGGCTACCATTGTTTGACCGCCTCCGGCAGTCCTTTCGAGAGCCGCGAGCGGTTGCTGTTATCTACAATGGTGGGCATAGCCCACCCTACTTTTCGAATGATTCGTGGCCGGAATAGTTTGGCGATTCTTTGGTGATTAAAATATCGTGCGGATGCGATTCGTTAACCGTCGCGGCGCTGGTGCGGACGAATTTTGCGTTTTTCCGCAGTTCGTCAATCGTCGGGGTTCCGCAATAGCCCATGCCGGCCCGAATGCCGCCGACGAGCTGATAGACATAATTGCTCAGCGTTCCACGATACGGCACACGGCCTTCGACCCCTTCGGGAACCAGTTTGTCCTGTTCGGAGGACTTGTCCTGTCCATAGCGATCCGCTGAACCCTTAACCATCGCCCCGATTGATCCCATGCCGCGGTATTCCTTGAACTGGCGACCCTTGTAGATGACCAATTGGCCCGGACTTTCGGCTAATCCGGCGAACAGCGACCCCAGCATTACGCTCGACGCGCCCGACGCAATCGCCTTGGTCATATCGCCGGAATGACGAATACCGCCGTCGGCAATGACCGGAACATTATTTTTTTCGGCGACTTTAACCGCGTTCATAATGGCGGTAATCTGCGGCACGCCTACGCCGGAGATGACCCGTGTGGTGCAGATCGCACCGG
>QNBU01000121.1 GCA_003644215.1 Planctomycetota bacterium | reverse complement strand
TTTCGAAGGCAGTATCTCATTGAGCGATACGGTCGGTTCGTTTACCTGATTCGTTACAGGCGTTTTTTCCTTATTGATCTGGATAAAAATCACCGCCGCAACGATCAAAACAATCAACGCCATGCCGACATTTCGCATCCTGCGGCTTTTCTGCTGTTTTCGTGTGGGATAGGGTCTGTATTTTCTTGTGGCCAAAACAACGCCTCCGTCTTAATTCTTTTTACAGATTATTATTTCATTCTCCGTTACAACCGCATCGACCGGAACATCGCTGTCATCGTGCGGGATGTCATCACAAATCTGCTGACTAAACGCGACGGCCCAACGAGCAGCGGTTATTTTTTGATGTTTGAAAAAATTGTCATAGAAAGCCCCGCCGCGACCTAAACGGTTGCCCTCTTTGTCAAAACCCAGTCCCGGCGTAATGATCAGATCAATTTCATCAAAGGGAACAGGCACGCCGTTTGCGGGAGTTCGCAGGCCCATTTGCTCGGTTTTTAGACCGGTCTCGAGAGAGGTTAACTCCACCGGGATCATATGCCGCTGTTGCCATGAGACTTTCGGCACCGCCACTGTTTTGCCCTGCTGCCATGCTGAAAGGATCAGCGGAGTCGTATCCACCTCGTGGGGCAGCGACAGGAACATCATCACCACCGATGCGCTTTGAAAAATTTCCGAGCCAACCACCAAGCCGCAAATTTGCTTGCTTTGAGCAACCCTGTCTTTCCTGTTCATCTTCACAAGCCGTTGCTTGATCGTATGCCGCAGTGCGTTTTTTTCCATCCTGAAAACACCTTACTCTTAGGAATCCGATTCCGTTTGCCGCTGGTACTGTTGTACATAATTTTTGAGCTTTTGTAAATACTCACCAATGAGTTTTTCTCTGCCGATGTCCTTGGGCTTGTAATAGGGCTTTTCAAGCTGCACACCCAGATAATCCTGTTCTATATACCCTATCGGCGATTTGTGCGGATATTCATAATTCAAACCATGACCGAGTTTTTTGGCCCCGGCGTAGTGGGAATCCCGCAGGTGAGCGGGTACGGGAATTGTGCGGCCGGACTGCACGGACGCACAGGCATCCCATACAGCATTGGCACAGGCATTGGACTTCGGGGCGCAAGCGATATAGATCGCCGCCTGAGCCAGCGGAAGCTGGGCTTCGGGAAAGCCGACGAATTCGGCGATCTGCACCGCCGACGCGGCCAAAATCGTCGCCATCGGGTCGGCATTGCCCACATCTTCGGCCGCACAAATCGCTATCCGGCGGGCAATAAACCGTAAATCCTCGCCTCCAACGATCATCCGCGCCAGCCAATAGACCGTCGCGTCCGGATCCGACCCTCGCATCGATTTCTGCAACGCACTGGCCAGATCGTAGTGCGTATCGCCGGTTCCATCGTATTGGACTGCTTTTCGCTGGACGGATTCTTTGGCGATATCCAATGTTAGTTTGATGAGTGGCACGGGCATCTTGCCCGTGGAGGTTGCTGTGCTTTTATCGGGTGGCACGGTCAAGCTCTGCTTGGCCGTGGGGGGTGCTGTGTGTAAATCGGTACACACAGGGTTACGCAATTGGGGGGCTTGCGCCCCCGCGCTTTTGCCTTTGGCTTGGGACAGAACAGCCACTTCCAATGCCGTCAGGGCCTTTCGAGCGTCGCCATCGCAGATTTCGGCCAGAAAATCCAGTGCTTGGGGGTCGGCGTCGATTTTCATTTGACCAAAACCCTTTTCGCTGTCCGTCAAGGCCCGATTCAACACAACCAGAATATCGTCTTTGCTTAACGCTTCAAACGAAAACACCGTACTGCGGCTGATAAGCGGGCTGTTAATACTGAAAAACGGGTTTTCCGTTGTCGCGCCGATGAGCTGGATGATGCCGTTTTCGACATCATCCAGCAGTACATCCTGCTGAGCGCGGTTGAAGCGGTGGATTTCGTCGATGAACAGTAGTGTTTTTGCCCCGCCGGTGAGTAGCCGGTCTTTGGCTCCGGCGATGATCTCGCGAACATCTTTGACTGAGGCCGCCGGTGCGCTGAGATAGTGAAACTTGGCCTTGATTGATCCGGCGACGATACGGGCCAGTGTGGTCTTTCCGGTACCGGGCGGGCCGTAAAAGATTAAACTGGTAATATTGCCCGCCTCAATCATCCGCCGCAACAGTTTGCCGGTGCCGGCAAAATGTTCCTGCCCGACAAAACCATCCAGCGTACAGGGCCGCATCCGAACGGCAAGCGGCGCGTGGGCCGCCAGTGCCTCCCGTTCACCCCGACTAAACAGATTCTCTTTCTCACAAGCCATCAGCCGCTATTATACACCCTGCCGCCCCCAAAAACAAGGGCAGCATTTGTGCAACGGCCAGCATCCCGATGTATATCGGGACTCTGCTTGACTGTATTTCGTCTCAACCGGCCCCGTTTCGTCACCCCTGTTGTTATTTCGGCGGGTTCTGGTCGAGCCGTTTTCGCAGGTCGTTGTTTTCGCGGCGAGTGGCTTCCAGGTCGAAGATCAGGTACTTCAATCCCAGCCGCAACGAATCGAGAGAGCTTTGAAGATTGCCGAGCTTTGTCTGGAGCAGGTCGTGTCCTTTTTTGGTCTTTTTGGTCAACCGGATAATCTTGTCCTTGTTTGGAGTTGTTACGCCGTCGATGTCTTTCATCAGTTCAAACAATTTTTCACGGAAGTCTGCGTTGTTTTTTGCGTTGTCCATTTTATCACCCCTGATAATAGTTACCATTTCTCCGAAGCCAATACACGCTGGTAAATCTCTGGGGATTCCGTTACCCAAAAACGCTGTTTTCAGCCCTGAAAACGCCACTTCTTGTGTTGCTGCTGTATGCTTTGTTCCCCCGAAGCACAAGCGTATTATAGCAAAAAAAGCCCTTTGAGGCCGCGAAAAACCGGATATGGAGCGTTTTTTGTGAGAAATAGCTAATCGCAACACAGAGACAGGTGTTTTATCGGTCTCGGCGTGAATTTTTTTCAAGGAGAGGGGCCATTACGGTCCACTGGCGGCATTGTTTCGTCCGCAGGGCAAGCGATGGCGTCCAACCTCTCTTTTTTGGCGTAACCGGTTACCACTTTTGCAGTTACGGTCGATAGTCGCGTTTGGCCGGATGGGCGGCGATGTACTCGACAATCAGCTTGATGACATTGTCCAAATCCTTTGTCGAGATGACCTCTACCGGCGTGTGCATATAGCGGTTGGGGATGCTGATGAGTCCGGCAGCGGCTCCGCCGCGCGCGAGTTGCATGGCGTTGGCGTCAGTGCCGGTACCGCGCGGATCACCGGTAACCTGGTAAGCGATCTTTTTGGCCTTTGCGACCTTGAACAGTTCTTTTTCCATGACAGGATTGATGTTGGGGCCGCGATGCAAGACAGGGCCTTTGCCGAGTTTGACCTCGCCGGTCTTTTTTGGGTTGGTGTCGGGGTGGTCACTGGCGAAAGTTACATCGACGGCAATCCCTGCGTCGGGATTGACATTGTAACTGGAAGTGATTGCGCCGCGCAGGCCGATCTCTTCCTGGACTGTAGCTACGCCCATTACGCATAGATTCAGCTTGCGGCGGGATAACAAACGCATGACCTCGGCCACGACGAATGCACCGGCCTTATCATCGGTAGCGCGGGAAACAATCTTGTCGCCATTGAGTTTGCGGCAGGCCACATCCACCACCATCGGATCACCGATGGCCACTCGTTTTTCGGTGGCTTTTTTGGAATCACAGCCAATGTCGATCCAGATATTATCCATATCGACATTCTTCTTGCGTTCTTCGGGCGTCATCTGATGAATCGCCTTGCGGCCAATGACACCGAAGACCTCGCCCTTTTGCGTCATAACACGAACCCGCTGACCAATTAACAATGCCGGGTCCATCCCGCCGATCTGGGCTGTGTAAATATAGCCCTTGTCGTCGATGTGCGTTATCATCAGGCCGATCTCGTCGATGTGGCCGGCGAGCATAAATTTGAAGTCTGCATTCGGGTTCAGTACAGCGATGCTGTTTCCGTGGACATCACCGGTCAGCTCGTCGGCATACGGTTTGACATAGTCACGCCAGAGTTTGGCGGCGGGTTGCTCAAAGCCGGACGGGCTGGGGGCGGCGAGTAATTCAGTTAGAAATTCCTGGGCTTGTTTATTCATTATGTACCTTTCTATCGATTAGAATCTCTCTTGCTTTGTTATATCGACGGTGTTTTACCACCTCTTGAATGAAAATAAAGGATTTAGATTCAAATGTGGCTAAAAACGGCTACGGGTATATTCCAGCGCTTCACTGGTAGTCAGTGAGCGAGTCCCCGGCCCTACACGAACATAAAAATCCTCTCGTCTGTCATACCGGAGATAAACCGGCGCCGTCGAGGGCAGACAATCGACAATCAAAATGTCGCCGCCGTCAAGGTGTTTGGCATCGAAGGAGAAGCTTCCGACCGATTCCAAGCCCAGATGCTGGTTGATGAGATTGTTAAAATGCAGCAAAAACTTGTCCTCGTTGGGGAACCGGTCGGTGTCAATGCCGATGATATTGCCGTCATCTTCGACACCTACCAGAAGCGTCCCGCCTTCGCTGTTCAAAAACGCTGCCATAGTTTTCATGCAGGCGATTTCCATCGCTTTGTCCGGCTTGTTGGACCGGAGGTTCCATCGCAG